>NZ_QFYQ01000025.1 GCF_003254475.1 Phenylobacterium soli | reverse complement strand
CCGGGAGCCTGGGGCGAGCTCGGATGGCCTGCGCTGGCGCTCTATGCATCCGGCATCTTCTGGACGCTCGGATATGACACGATCTACGCCATTCAGGACCTGGAGGACGACGCCTTGGCAGGGGTGAAGTCCACCGCGCGGCGGCTGGGTGCGGCGACGCCTCGCGCCGTCGCCGGCTTCTATGGTCTGACCGTCGCCTTCGCCGCCCTGGCCGGCTGGTTGGCAGGGATGAACTGGGCCTTCTACGCCCTGCTCGGCCTCTATGCCGTTCGGCTGTTCCAGCAAGCCTGGAAGGTGCGGATGGATCAGCCGATCCTGGCGCTCAAGCTCTTCAAGTCGAACGCCTGGGCGGGGCTGATCCTGTTCGCCGCGATCGTGGCGGGGAGTTTCCACGCCCCGCC
>NZ_QFYQ01000024.1 GCF_003254475.1 Phenylobacterium soli | reverse complement strand
AGCGGCCCTGCGGTGCGTAGACGATGTCGCCCTGCTGGGCGCTGAAGAAGGGCACGCCTTCGATCTGGTAGTCGATCTGGCCCTCCATCACGAACCAGAACTCGTTGTAGTCCACGTGGAAGTGGCCGAGGTTCGTGGGCGGGGGCACCGGCTGGCCGCGGCCGCGGATCACGTTGGCGAAGGTGGTGTCGTCCTTCACAAAGGCGCCACCCCGCGCGCCGCCCTGGACCAGGTCCTTCTGGAAGTCGAGGAAGGGCTTGTTGACGTCGTCGTAGGCGCCCTTCCCGGAGAACGCGACCTTCACATAGGTCTTGCCGGCCATCGGAGCCGGCGTCTCGGTGATGGGATAAAGCGGCGCGACGCCAGCCTGCTTCACCTCGAACCGCAGGGACGGCTTGTCGCCGACGG
>NZ_QFYQ01000023.1 GCF_003254475.1 Phenylobacterium soli | reverse complement strand
CCCATCGCCCGCAGCCGCGCAGCGCCTTCCTCCAGCACCTCGCGATAGCGGTCCTGGTGCAGGGCGACCGCACCCGCGAATGCGCCTTCGCCGATCGCCATGCCGCCCGTCTCCGACACGACGGACAGCAGATGAACCTGTGCGCCGCAGCTCTTCGCCAGCAGAGCGCCCTCACGCAGGGCCGTCCGCCCCTCCACCGAACCGTCGAACGCCAGAAGGATACGCTTGTACACCGCAGGCTCCCTCAGGGGCCGCCGCCAACCGACCGACGCCCCGGCTTGTGAAACGCACCCGCCTGATGGCAGCTCCGCCAGGCGCCTGTACGTTGCGCCAGCGCAGCCGCCGCTTGTCTGCGGCGTAGGGAGATTTCCGGATGGACGTTGGATTTGTCGGCCTCGGCGCCATGGGC
>NZ_QFYQ01000022.1 GCF_003254475.1 Phenylobacterium soli | reverse complement strand
CCACCCTGCCCGTGAACGGCATCGTGACCCTGGGACCTGCGATCGACCCCGCTGGTCTTCCGTCCGCATCCAACGTCAAGGTCGTGGAGCGGGCTGACCATGAGCGGATCGTGCCCCACTGCAAGCTGGTGGTATGCCATGGCGGGCACGGCACGGTGCTGCGGCCGCTGATGATGGGCGTGCCGCTGATCTGCATTCCGACGGGCCGGGATCAACCCGAGAACGCCCAGCGGATCGCCGCGGCAGGCGCGGGCCTGCGCCTGCCGCGCAACGCTGGGGTGGCCCGCATCCGCCGTGCGGTCGAGCGGGTGCTTGGCGACTGCAGCTTTGCATTCGCGGCGCGCGAGCTGGGCGAGGCAGTCGCACGAGAGGCCGATGGTGGGCTGACGGCGGCGAAAGCGCTGGAGGCC
>NZ_QFYQ01000021.1 GCF_003254475.1 Phenylobacterium soli | reverse complement strand
ACGAGCGGCGGCTTGCGGGCCTCCGCCGCCTGAAGCGCTAGCGGCAGGACGGCCAGCGCAGCCGCGGCCACGACGGATCGGCGCAGGACGCGCAGGCTCATGCAGAAGCTCCTAGTTGGAGGATGCGGTCAGCGCCGCACGCTGGGCGGCGATGTCTGTCAGGGCCTGGCCCGCCGCCGCCTCGCCGGCGGCGTCGCCGCTGTTGCGCGCTGCGATCAGCTGTTGGGTAGCTTCCATTTCGCGAACGGGCAGAAGGTGACGGTCGTCCGCCCTGCGGAACGGGCCAACTTGGATGCGGGCGAGCACGGCCCGCTGCCGCGCCGCCTCGGGCGTGTCGCCCACGCCGTAGGTCAGCAGGAAGTCCAGCACCTTGGCCTTCATCTTCGGGTCGAGGTCCTTTCGCCAGACCAG
>NZ_QFYQ01000020.1 GCF_003254475.1 Phenylobacterium soli | reverse complement strand
GACCCAGGGCCTCGCTGGCCACCTGAGGCGCAGCGGGCGGCGCAGGCGGCGCATCGGCGCGCTCCTGCCGGCCGACGGCGGCGATCAGCAGTCCCGCCACCACCGCGGCGTAGATCAGCCAGTCGGGCAGTCTGGGGAACTGCACGCCCCCGGCCTCAGGCCGAGACGGAGGCGGCGATGATCAGGGCGGTGGCGAGCTTGGCGCCCACCAGCATGGCGGCGGCCGACATCTCGCCGTCCTGGATGCGCTGGGGCAGGCCATGGAGCACGAGGTCCACCAGGCGGAACACCAGCAGCTGGACGAGCACGGTGGCCGCGCCCCAAAGGCCGAGATCCACCAGGGTGGTCGAGGCTTTCAGCGAGAAAGCCAACGGGATGGCGAGGCCGACCAGGACGCCGGCCATGGAGACC
>NZ_QFYQ01000019.1 GCF_003254475.1 Phenylobacterium soli | reverse complement strand
GCATCTTCCTGGAGGCCGGTATCCATGCCCGCGAGTGGATTGCTCCAGCTGCCGCCACCTTTATCATCAACCAACTGCTGACCTCCGAGGTGGAGAACATCAAGGAATTGGCCGAGAACTACACCTGGTACGTCCTGCCCCACGCCAATCCCGATGGCTATGTCTACACCCACACCACGAATCGCTTGTGGCGCAAGACCCGTACTCCCTACGGCAGCTGCTTCGGCGCCGATCCCAACAGGAACTGGGGCTTCCACTGGAACGAGGTGGGTGCCAGCAGCAGTGCCTGCTCCGATACCTACGCCGGACCTTCCGCTTTCTCTGAGATCGAGACACTGTCACTGTCCAAGTTCATTGAGGGACTGAAGGGCAAGGTCCAGCTGTACCTCTCGCTGCATGCCTACTCCCAATACCTGCTGTATCCC
>NZ_QFYQ01000018.1 GCF_003254475.1 Phenylobacterium soli | reverse complement strand
CTTCGAGGACGGAAGTTGGCGCGGCCGCGTGGCCGCCATCGCCGAGGGCCTGCGCGCCGGGCTCGAGCCCTGCCGCGGCTTGCCGGGCGTGGTGGACGTCCGGGTGCTGGGTGCCATCGGCGTGGTCGAAATGCAGGCGCCGGTGCCCGCCGGCGAGCTTTCCCGCCGCTTCGCCGAGCTCGGCGTCTGGGTTCGGCCCATGGGAAGGGTGGTCTACCTGACCCCGCCGTTCGTGGTCTCCGCCGAGGAGTTGGACCGCCTGACGGGGGCTATTAGAACCCTACTCAGCAGCTAGGCTTTCAAGCTCTTCTGACTCCGACCCCAGAAAACTTCAGGCCGGGGCGCGGTTGGCCGTTCCTACATTTGTGACGTGGCGTGACATGCGCCCGACGATGGGACAGCCGGCAATGGCGACAACGACGAAGACACC
>NZ_QFYQ01000017.1 GCF_003254475.1 Phenylobacterium soli | reverse complement strand
AGCGGTCCCACGCCCTTCAAGGCCCGGAAGTAGGTGAGACTGGAGCCGGTCACGTCCACCTTGCGGGTCAGCCGGATGGCCCACAGCACCACCGCCGCGACGGTGGCGATCAGCAGGCCCGCCATGATCGCCTGGTTCGCAGGCGCGGCGTCGGCGAAGACATCGGACATGGTCAGTCGTTCAGCGGGAGGGACAATGCGGTACGTCTCCTCCTGCGCCAGGGCGGGCGCCGCCATCGCGGCGGTCACGAACACGAGCAACGGCAGTCTGCAGCGCATGGCGCTCCTCCGAATTACATGTGTAGTCCAGTGAACTTACATGTGTAATCCGAGGAGTCAACGGCTCAGCCCTCGTCCTCTCCCGTCTCCTCGCCGGTGGCTCCGGCCACCAGCTCGCGCCACACCGGATCGCTGTCGTCGACAAGGTCGACG
>NZ_QFYQ01000016.1 GCF_003254475.1 Phenylobacterium soli | reverse complement strand
GGAGTTGATCAACTGGTTCAGTAGGAAGGTGACGGTGGCCGACGAGATCCACTCCATGGCATGGATGTTGCCCTCCAGGAAGATGGCCTTGTTGCCCGAACGCTTCGACAACCTAATGCTCTTGATGTCGCGACCCTCGTAGGACTGTCCAATCACCTTGCACTCCAGGAAATCGTGGGCAGCACACTCCTGATCGATCCAATCGTAAATGGTGTCCAGTGTGTGGTAGGTCTCCCATTCCATCTGGGAATCGTCGCCAACAGAGGATTCATCAATCAATTTCTGCAGATCGTCGACAATCACTTCGTAAACAATTTCGAGGAATTTAAGGGTCTTCTCGAGGGCTCTGTGAAACAAGGGACCAACGATCACATTGTATTTGTTTCCAACAGCACCCAGTTCGTTGAGGAAGTGCACAGAGATGTGTTCGTG
>NZ_QFYQ01000015.1 GCF_003254475.1 Phenylobacterium soli | reverse complement strand
GTTGTCTTCGGCGCACATCTGCAGATAGCGCTCGAGACGCGCGGAGGAGTGCTCCGGGCCTTGGCCCTCGTAGCCGTGCGGAAGCAGCATGACGAGGCCGCTCATGCGCAGCCACTTGCGCTCGCCCGACGAGATGAACTGGTCCACGACCACTTGGGCGCCGTTGGCGAAGTCGCCGAACTGGGCTTCCCACATGGTCAGGGTGTTCGGATCGGTCAGCGAGAAGCCGTACTCGAAGCCCAGCACCGCCTCTTCCGACAGCGCCGAGTTCAGCACCTCGAAGTGCGCCTGGTTCGGACCTAGGTTGCGGAGGGGGAAGTAGAGCTGCTCGGTCTTCTGGTCGATCAGGCCGGCGTGGCGGTGGGTGAAGGTGCCCCGAATGCTGTCCTGGCCGGACAGGCGGACCGGATAGCCCTGGTCGAGCAGGGTAGCAAAGGCCAGGTG
>NZ_QFYQ01000014.1 GCF_003254475.1 Phenylobacterium soli | reverse complement strand
CCGGCCCACTGGCCCGCGCCATCAAGGCCGCGCCCCTGAAGCTCACCGGTGTCCAAGGCCTGGACCGGGCGATCTCCAGCGCCGGGGGCGTGGCTCTGGAGGCCGTCGACGCGGACCTGATGCTCTCCGCCCGCCCTGGCGTCTTCGTGGCCGGCGAGATGCTGGACTGGGAAGCGCCGACGGGCGGCTACCTCCTCCAGGCCAGCTTCGCTACCGGCGTGGCGGCGGCGCAAGGCGCCCTGCGCCGCCTAGAGGCTTAGCGGCCCACGATCTGCGAGATCAGTCCGCTGGCCAGCGCCCCGGCCAGGCGGGGTGCTCGCGGCGCTCGGCCCTTGGAACGCCCGAGCTGCACCTTGGCCTCCTGCGCCTGTTGCGGCAGGATGCACGCCGTATTTGGGGGAGCTTACCGGTGAAATCTGTGATTGTGGCCGCTGCTGCGAGCGGCCTGCTAC
>NZ_QFYQ01000013.1 GCF_003254475.1 Phenylobacterium soli | reverse complement strand
CGTCGAGGCCAGAAGACCGGCGCCGGCTTCTATGACTACGACGAGAACCGCAATCCCCGGCCATCACCCGTCACCGAGCAGATCATTCGCGACTTCATGGCCAAGAAGGGCGTCGAACCGCGCCAGATCACGGACGACGAGATCCTCGATCGGAACATCCTGCCGATGATCAACGAGGGCGCGAAGATCCTCGAAGAAGGCAAGGCGATCCGGGCCAGCGACATCGACGTGGTCTGGGTCAACGGCTACGGCTGGCCCGTCTACCGCGGGGGGCCGATGTTCTATGCCGACCAGCTCGGGCTTGCGAACGTGGTCGCCAAGCTGAAGGAATATGAAGCGCGCTACGGCGCCGCCTTCAAACCTGCGGCCCTTCTGGAGAAGCTCGCGGCCGAAGGCCGCCGCTTCGCCGACCTCGACAAGGCCTCCTGAACTCAACCCAATTCGAAAACAGGAAGAG
>NZ_QFYQ01000012.1 GCF_003254475.1 Phenylobacterium soli | reverse complement strand
CCTGGGCGACGAGGTCTACAACGCTCTGTTTGCGCGACTCATGTCGCTGCAGATCCCGCCCGACTCACGCATCAAGATCGATGTGCTGGCTCGCGAGTTGGGGGTCTCTCAGACTCCGATCCGCGAGGCTTTGGCGCGCCTGGAGAACGAAGGTCTCGTCGTCAAGACGCACCTGATCGGCTACCGCGCCGCCTCGCAGCTGAGCGCCAAACAGTTCGAGGATCTGTACGACCTCCGTCTCCTCCTGGAGCCCTATGCCGCCGAGAAAGCGGCGGAAAACATGACGCCTGAAGTGCTGGACGTCCTGCGCGGCCTGGAGCGTGAGATGTCGGCGGGCGAAGGCGATGAACTCGCCTACGGGCGGTTTGCGCAGTTGGACAAACGATTCCACGACGTGATCGCCAGGACGGCCGGGAACACCTTGGTCGAGGAGGCGCTGGCGCGCCTGCACACCCACG
>NZ_QFYQ01000011.1 GCF_003254475.1 Phenylobacterium soli | reverse complement strand
GCCATGAGCCAACGTCTGGAAGTGATCGATCCCGCCGCCGCGCCGCCGGTTTGGGCGGCCCTGCGCAACGAAGCGGAGGCTGCGGCGCGTGACGAGACCGCGCTCGCCTCTCTGCTGGCTACGACGATCCTGAATCATAAGAGCCTGGGCGACGCCTTGTCGTACCAGCTGGCGCGCAAGCTGGGGGACCAGGAGCTGCGGGCCATGACCCTTCGCGAGGTGGCGCAGGACGCCTATGCCGCCGATCCGGCTTTGGTGGACATGGCCGAGGCGGATCTTCGGGCGGTCTTCGAGCGCGATCCGGCCTGCAAGGGCTACATCCAGCCGTTCCTGTTCTTCAAAGGCTTCCTGTCTCTCCAGACCCATCGGGTCGCCCACTGGCTCTGGGGCCAAGGCAGAGAAACCCTGGCGCTCTACCTGCAAAGCCGGACTAGCGAACTCTTCCAGGTGGACATCCA
>NZ_QFYQ01000010.1 GCF_003254475.1 Phenylobacterium soli | reverse complement strand
GGCAACGACACCATCTCGGCCGCTGGCGGCAACGACCTCGTCCAGGTTGGCGCGGGCGACCATGTGCTCGACGGCGGCGCGGGGACCGACGCGCTCTCCTTCGAAGGCAACGCCACCGACATCAGCTCGGCTGGCGTCACGGTCTCCCTGGCCAGCCAGGGCTCGGCCCAGACGACGGGCCAGGGGTCGATGACGATCTCGAACTTCGAGAACCTCTCGGGTTCGACCTACAACGACGTGCTGACCGGCGACGGCGCCAACAACGTTCTGGCCGGATATGGAGGCTCCGACTCCATCCTCGGCGGCGGTGGCGACGACACCCTGCTGGGCGACAGCGTGATCCACGTCGACACCCATGGCATCGGCGTCTCCGGCGCGATCACCGTCTTCAACGACGAAGGCGCGGGGAACGACACCCTCGACGGCGGCGCCGGCAATGACCTGATCAAGGGCGAGGCCGGCGACGAC
>NZ_QFYQ01000009.1 GCF_003254475.1 Phenylobacterium soli | reverse complement strand
TCACCGCCGCGCCGTTCGCCATTTCCCTGGACTCGGCGACGACCAACATCGACGTGGTCGACCGTGACGAACTCGACCTCGCGCCCAGCGGCGGGCTCGGCGACGTGCTGAGCGGCATGCCTGGCGTGCGCTCCACCTTCTTCGGTCCTGGCGCCAGCCGGCCGGTGATCCGCGGCCTGGCCGGTCCGCGGGTGCTGGTGCTCAGCAACGGCCTGGGCCAGGTGGACGCCAGCGCCCTGTCGCCGGACCACGCCGTGGCCACCGATCCGCAGGAAGCCGAGCGGATCGAAGTGCTGCGCGGACCGTCGGCCCTGGCCTATGGCGGCTCGGCCATCGGCGGCATCGTGAACGTCATCGACGAGCGGATCGCCATGCACCGGGTGAACGGCGTCGAGGGCCGGGTGCTGGCCAGCGCCTCCTCCGTGGACGACGGCCACTCGGTAAGCGGCGCCCTGCGGGCAGGGACCGGGCC
>NZ_QFYQ01000008.1 GCF_003254475.1 Phenylobacterium soli | reverse complement strand
CCTGCACAACGACATCTCCCTGATCCGCACCCCGCACGTCGACTTCTGGCACCTGGTCAACAAGGTGGAGTTGCCCAGCTACAACGACCGCTACCAGGACTACGCCGGATGGTGGGCCGTGGCCTCCGGATGGGGCGGCACCTACGATGGCAGCCCACTGCCCGACTGGCTCCAGGCTGTCGATGTCCAGATCATGTCCCAGAGTGATTGCAGCCGCACTTGGTCTCTCCACGACAACATGATTTGCATCAACACCAACGGCGGAAAGTCCACCTGCGGAGGTGACTCCGGTGGTCCCCTGGTGACACACGAGGGCAACCGCCTGGTCGGAGTGACCTCCTTCGTTTCCTCCGCCGGCTGCCAGTCTGGTGCTCCCGCTGTCTTCAGCCGTGTCACCGGATACTTGGACTGGATCCGCGACAACACCGGCATCTCGTACTAAGTGAATGAGCAGTAACGAATTTAGCAAATTTTAAAGAACACTCTGTCTGCAGTCATTTAGATTACGGATGAGAGACTCCAAATAAATAATTGCAATGAGAATATAA
>NZ_QFYQ01000007.1 GCF_003254475.1 Phenylobacterium soli | reverse complement strand
CCCGTCCGTCGGATCCGACGGTGACGGTCTTGCCCGTGCAGGAGGAGCCGCTCTTGGAGCCGGAGATGACGTCGCAGTAGGTGCCGGCGGGCAGGCCCGTCTGCAGGGAGCTGTTCAGGTCGTAGTTGTCGTTGTTGAAGGCCACGAAGCCGCGGCTGCCTCGGCTGAAGGAGATCTGGTTGCTGCCGTTGTCCCACCAGTTCTGGATCTCGTCCGAGCCCACGGCGTTTCGGAAGGCCACCATGTTGTAGATCTGGCGCCAGCGGTGCTCGCACACCCAGCCGCCGCTGCAGGAGTTGTCGCTATTGAAGATGGGCGAGGCGATGTTGTGGCCGTCGGTGGTGGGCGGGCCCTGATCGGTGTCCGTGAAGGAGAAGGAGGACATCACGCGGGGAGTGCCGAAGGGGTGCGCCAGCATGAAGGCGGAGGCCATCTTGTACTGCTTGGGCACCTTGTAGGTCAGAACGTCGGCGCCTCCTGCTCCATGTCCGCGCTGGTTGTCGTGGTTGTCGACGAATACCAGGGAGCGGTCGGAGGCAGCGAAGCCCCAGGCGGTGCCCCAGTTGGTCAGATACTGCAGCTGGTTCTTGCCGCGGAAGACCTTGCCGATGGAGTCGGAGTGGCGGAACTCGGTGATGGCTCCCAGTCCGGTGTACTCGGACTTGCTGATGGCCTCGCCGCCCATGTCGATGACCTCCTGGACGATGTAGGCCTTGGATCCCGAGGCGAAGCCGTGGTCGGTGTTCAGGTTCTTGA
>NZ_QFYQ01000006.1 GCF_003254475.1 Phenylobacterium soli | reverse complement strand
GCTATAATCGTTTATTGAAGAAACCCCTCAGAATTAAGGAACATCAACTGCTTAGTAGGAGATGCCGGTGTTGTCGCGGATCCAGTCCAGGTATCCGGTGACGCGGCTGAAGACGGCGGGAGCACCAGACTGGCAGCCAGCGGCGGATCCGAAGGAGGTCACTCCGACCAGGCGGTTGCCTTCGTGTGTAACCAGGGGGCCACCAGAGTCGCCTCCGCAGGTGGACTTGCCTCCGTCAGTGTTGATGCAGATCATGTTGTCGTGGAGAGACCAGGTGCGGCTGCAATCACTTTGGGAAATGATCTGGACATCGACGGACTGGAGCCAGTCGGGCAGTGGGCTGCCATCGTAGGTGCCGCCCCATCCGGAGGCCACGGCCCACCATCCGGCGTAGTCCTGGTAGCGGTCGTTGTAGCTGGGCAGCTCAACCTTGTTGACCAGGCTCCAGAAGTCGACGTGCGGGGTACGGATCAGGGAGATGTCGTTGTGCAGGTTGCCGCTGTTGTAGTGGTGGTGCTGGATGATGTCGCCACTGCCCACCCAGTGGGTGTACTGGGGCTGGGTGCGGATGCTGGCTCCGTAGTTGATGGTCACTCCACTGGCTCCGTTGGTGCAGTGAGCGGCGGTCAGGACCCAGGTGTTGCCGATGATCGAGCCACCGCACCACCAGTTTCCGTTGCCGCTGAAGAGCAGACCCACGATGTAGGGCACCTTGCCCTCGTAGGCTGGGTAGCCGTTGGTGATGCGACCCTGAATGTCCTTGATGGGCGTCGGGGTCAGCTTCTGGGCGGGAGCGGGCACAGCAGTAGTTGCGGCCACGGCCAAGGCCAGGAACACGAACAGTTTC
>NZ_QFYQ01000005.1 GCF_003254475.1 Phenylobacterium soli | reverse complement strand
CCACGTCGACACCCATGGCATCGGCGTCTCCGGCGCGATCACCGTCTTCAACGACGAAGGCGCGGGGAACGACACCCTCGACGGCGGCGCCGGCAATGACCTGATCAAGGGCGAGGCCGGCGACGACCTCCTGACCGGCGGCAGCGGCAACGACGTGATCGACGGCGGCGCCGGCTCTGACACCGCGGTCTTCTCCGGGGCCCAGGCCAACTACTCGGTCGCGGTCCAGGCCGACGGCAGCGTCATCGTCACCGACCTGCGCACCGGCTCGCCGGACGGGACGGACACCCTGACGAACGTCGAGACGCTGAAGTTCTCGGACACGAGCGTGCAGGTGAACGCCGGCTCCGGCCTGGCGGGCGGCCCCGGCAACGACACGTTCCAGGGCGGCTCCGGCGCGGACACCTTCTCCGGCGACGGCGGCTCGGACACCCTGCAGGGTGGGGCCGGCAACGACAGCCTGGCGGGCGGCGATTCCTACGACTTCCTGCGCGGCCAGGGCGGCGACGACACCCTCTCTGGCGGCAATGGCGAGGACTTCCTGGTCGGCGGCGCCGGCAACGACATCATCGACGGCGGCGCGGGCATCGACCGGGCGGTCTACGGGGACGCCCCCAACGGGGTCACGGTGGACCTGACCCTGCAGGGCCAGGCGCAGAACACCGGCAACGGCGTCGACACGCTCAGCAACATCGAGCAGCTCTCGGCCACCGCCTTCAACGACGTCCTGACGGGCGACGGAAACGACAACTGGATTTGGGGGACCGGCGGCGCCGACACGATCTCGGCCGGCGGGGGCAACGACCTCGTCTCCGTCGGGGCGGGGGCAGCGAAGCTCGACGGCGGCGCCGGCGTCGACGCCCTCGAATTCTACAGCGACACCCTGACCGGTCCCGTGAACGTCTCGCTGGCGTTGCAGGGGCAGGCCCAGAACACGGGCCAGGGGTCGATGACCATCTCGAACTTCGAGAACCTGGTCGGGACCGTCTACGGCGGCGACACGCTCGCGGGCGACGGCGCCGCCAACCTGCTGGCCGGCTGGGGCGGCTCGGACTCGATCTCCGGCGGCTCGGGTTCGGACACCCTGATCGGCGACGGCACGATCTTCCCCGACCCGGGCGCCGACGGCGGTGCGGGCGCCGGGGCGATCATCCTCTTCGTCGACGATCCGGATGCCCCGGCCGGGAATGACACCTTGGACGGCGGCGCGGGCAACGACAGCGTGAACGGCGGGGTCGGGAACGACCTGATCGTGGGCGGCGGGATCGGCAACGACACCATCGACGGCGGCGCAGGCGTCGATACCGTCAGCTACGCCACCGCCACCGCATGGGTGGATGTGGAGCTTCCGGCCGGCACGGTCGGCATGAACGGCTCGGCCAAAGATCAGATCGCCAACGTCGAGGCGGTAGTCGGCTCGGCCTATTGGGACAAGCTGGTCGGCGACGGAAACGCCAACCTGCTGTCGGGGGGCGCGGGGCACGACTATCTCTCGGGCGGGGCGGGGAACGATACGGTTCAGGGCGGCGCCGACGACGACTTCGTCTCCGGCG
>NZ_QFYQ01000004.1 GCF_003254475.1 Phenylobacterium soli | reverse complement strand
GGCTTATGACTACTGCACCGATTAGTCTGTATTTCGATCTAGAGCCGGGCCAGGTCGCTGACTTGGAGGTCGTCTCCAGGGCGTCACTTGCCTTCGCCGCCGCCGTAAAGGACCTGGCGTTTTTCATCGACCCTTCTCTCGACATCCGCATCGAGCTTCAGAGCGCGACCGAGAGTAGCCTCGACTTTCACAACTTGATCCGAAACCTCAGGAAGAAGGCTGGGGAGTCGCTCTCACTGGGCGCGCTTATTCTGGCCGCAGCCGAGGGGATCGGCACAGGCATTCGCGACTATGAGATTGAGAAGGCCATCGCCCACATTCAGGGGGACGATCACAAGGGCTTCACCCCAGAGCAACTCAGCCAGCTTCGCGCGATGGCCGACGCGGCCAACGAGGGCCGCGTAGCGCAGCCGCCGGTGCAACGGTTCTATCAGGAGATCGACCGCGATCCGGCGATCAGAGGCGTCGGGACCTCCCTAACGCCGGGGGAGAAGCCGCGAGCCCTAGTGCCCCGTTCCGAGTTCGCCGCGCGCGCCGGTCGGGCCGCCCCCCGTGAAGAGACGGTCAACAGGCGCACCCGGGTGGAAGACATTCCAGTCGTTCTGATCAGTCCGGTGCTAGTCGCCGGAACCCGCCGGTGGAAGCTCAAGTCAGCTGAGGGCGAGTTTGGGGCGACCATCAAGGACGAGGAGTTCGTGCGGCGCGTCCTGAACGGCACGACCAATGTGCGGATGAAGGCCGGGATCGAAATGAGCGTCGAGCTGGAAACGGTCGAGGAGTTTCGCCACGGCGTCTGGCAAGTCATCGAGCACAACGTATTGCGTGTGTTCGGCCTCACAGAGCCCCCGACCCAAGGGGACCTGCTACCGCCCGATGGCGATAACGATCAGTCGGAGGACGGCGACGACGATTAGTGCGGCGCCCAGGCAAATTGCGGCCAACGGGCTGAAGCGGTCCGTCAGTTGCAGGACAAGCAGGGTGGCGGCCGCCGCGAGCGCCGGTCCGATCCAAAATCGGTGTCTGTTTAGCCGGGCGATCACGAGGGGATCGTGATCGTTTTTCTGCACCTTGTCAAGACTTGCCGGGCGGCACTTTCGGACTAGGCCGAGGCTTCTTCTTGGTGCGCCCCGGTGGCGCCTCAACCTCTGACGGGTCGGTTTGCAGGTGGCGCGAGAGCATTTCGCCCCAGGTCATCGAAGGGGGCTCGGGTGGCAGCTTCGGCTTCTCGGTCATGCGATCAGCACCTTGTACGGGAGCGGCCCTTCGATCTGGCCGAGCATATCGTTCATGCGCTCAGCGGCGCGCTCGTCGCGACGGTTGAACCGGAAGGCCATCTCGGAAACGTACGCGTCCAGGTGCTTCGGCGAAACCCAGTGATGGATGCCGATGATCTGGCGCTTGAGGAGCGCCCAGACGCTTTCGATGCTGTTCGTGTGGGCCTCGCCGTTGACGTACTGGTGGTCGCTGTGGCGCACCGTCGAGTGGCGGAAATCGTACTTGAGGTCGCGGTAGGAGCGGTGCTCGTCGGTGTAGATCACCGAGCCCTTGGCGACGTGATGCAGAACGATGGGCTCAAGCGTCGTTTGCTTCACGTCCTCGACGACCCCGGCGCGCAGCTCGCCGTCGCGCTCGACCATCCCGAAGACCACGGTCTTGCCGCTGGCGCCGCCCTTCATCGCCTCGCGCTTTTCGGCGTGCATGTTGTGCTGCTTGCCGCCGACGAACGTTTCGTCGATCTCGACGACACCCTTGAGCGGCGCGTTGAACGAGGGCGTCTTCTGGGCGTGCCGCAGGCGATGCAGTACGAACCACGCGGTCTTCTGGGTGACCTTCAGATCCTTGGCGAGCGTCGTGCTGGCGATGCCCTTGGGGTGAGCGTTGATGAGCCAGATCGCGACGAACCACTTGCGGAGCGGAAGCTTCGTGTCCTGAAAGATCGTCCCAACGCGGATGCTGAAGCGCTGGCGGCAGACGTAGCACTTGTGGGTGCTCGTGCCGGTCAGCGTCCCGATCCGCTCACCGTCCGCGTTGCCGCAGAGCGGGCAGAACTTCCCATGCCGCCAGCGGATCGCGGTCACGTGGTCGATGCAGGATTGCTCGTCCGGGAAGGCTTCGAAGAGTTCAATCAGGCTGTCGAAATGGCGGAGCATCGGGGCGGTCCTTGTCGATAGGCCCACTATGACTCAGCTCGGGGCGTGGGTCAATGATGTATATAGGTCCC
>NZ_QFYQ01000003.1 GCF_003254475.1 Phenylobacterium soli | reverse complement strand
ATAAGCCCCCCGGTTCATTCCCCGGTTGAGAGCTTGGCGCCTAACCCGGCCTGACGCAAACCCGATGGGTCACAGATGTATATAGGTCCCCCACAGCTTCATCGGGTTTGCAAAGTATATAATCGCCCTAGCGCTTCCTGAACACGAACTCGTCGCAGCCGGAGCCCCAAAGGCCCAATCCAGCCGGGCGCAGGAATTCCCGCTCAAGCGAGAACCCCATGGCCGAGATCCTCTCCCGGATCACGGGCGGCGCGGCGGACTCGTAAGGATAGCCGCCAAGCCAATCGTGCGCGTCGTGCGACCAGCTCATCCCCCGCTGGCTTCGGTAATTGCGAATGGTGCGGATGATCGGCTTGAAGCGAATGAAGTCGGTCACGAAGCGGGCGCTCATGTAGGCCCATCGGATCGGCGTTTGCGCCCATCGAGGCGCACGAGAGTAGAAGCGCTTCTCGATCTTCCAGAAGCCACACATCCCGGTCTTCCGGTAGAGCGCCACGGCAAAGAGGCCGCCGGGTTTCACCATCGAGGCGGCGGTCTCGACGGCCCGCCACATGTCGCCCGTGTGGTGCAGGACGCCCCACGAATAGACGACATCGAACCGGCCATCGGAAGGCGCGAGGTCGAAGACGCTGCGCTCCTCGGCCGCCCACGGACCGCCAGGGGCAAGGCGCGAGAGTAGCCCGGCCGTCGCCTCGACAGAGTGGCGGTCGATGTCGGTTGCGACGAGGGACTTCACGCCGAGTTTCAGGGCGGCAAGGGACGAGAGCCCCGAGCCCGAGCCGATGTCGAGGAAGGTCTTCCCCTTAAGCTCGCCGCCCGGAAATAGCCTGCGAAGCCCAGCCTCGGCCTGGGTGATCCGTTCGTCGTCCAAGGTTCCGAGGAACGACTTCCAGTTCTCGCCGAACGCGAAGTGGCTCTCGGCCGCGGTCAAGTCAGTCATGGCCCGCAACTAGGGCGAGTAGCGTGGTTAAAGTCAAGGTCGCGCGTTCCCCTGAGGGCCTGAGATTATCGGCCATCATCTGACGCATGGCTGGTTATGCGATCCCCGCAATCAAGTCCCTGCCGAGCTTCCAGCAGCAGCTCAACGCGCTGCTCGGCTCGGTCGGGGACGCCCTGAACCTGCTGACCGCGGCCGACATCACCGATGAGCTGTATGTGCCGCTGGAGACCGAGGCCGGAGCGCTTCTGGAGCTAGATCCATGACAAAGATATCGGCGCTTTCCTCCGCATCCACGCTGGACGGGACGGAGAGCGTTCCTGTTGTCCAGGGCGGGACGACCAAGAAAACCACGGTGACGGGGCTTCGAACCCTTAAGCAGGGCGCCAACGGCCCGGTGGGAACCTTCGTGCTGAACGGAGCGACGCCAGTCACCGTCAGCAATACGTCGGTGGCCATCTCCGACGCGATCATCATTTCGCTGAACACGGTCGGCGGCACGGTCGGGGCGGTTCCGGCGATCAAGACCATCACGGCCGCGACCGGTTTCACTGTCGCGGGGACGGCGGGAGATACGAGCACTTATAACTACGCGATCATCAAGAACTCGCCCTAGCGCGCCGCTGAGAGCCCTACCGTCCGGGCCACACTCGGCCCATGGCGGACAAGGACTATTCCCAGCTCACGAGCACGACAACGGCGTCCGACGCCGACCTGTTGGCCATCTATCCGACCGGCGGCCCGCTCAAGAAGCTGACCTTCCTGACGTTCAAGAACCTCGTCATCACGGCGCTGGGCTCGTCCTACCTCACCGTCACCAACAACCTATCGGATCTGAACTCCGCGTCGTCGGCTAGGGCCAACCTCGGACTTGGGTCTGCGGCCCTGCTGGGCTCGGGCGCCGTCTTCCAGGTGGCCAACAACTTCTCCGAGGTCTCCAACGCCACGACGGCGCGCACCAACCTCGGGGCTGCGGCGTCCAGCGCTCCGACGATCACAGGCGGCATGACCTTCTCGGGCTCGGTGGCCCAGAACGTCCAGGCCATCGCGGCGACGTCCATTGATTGGTCTGTGGCCGAGTATCAGACCAAATCCATCTCGGCGGGGACGACCTTCACCTTTACCGGGATCACGTCGAGCAAGGGCCAGGGGCTTCTGCTCCTGCTGACGGTCAGCTCCAGCGCGACCCCGACCTGGCCGGCGGCGGTCAAGTGGCCGGGCGGCGTCACTCCGACGTTTCCGAACGGAATCCACCTGGTCGGCTTCGTGACTTTCGACGGCGGGACGACGGTCTATGGCTCGGTGGGCGGCTTGTCGTTCGCATGAGCATAGCGATCAAGCTTGCCTCGCTGTGGGGGCAGGGCGGCGCGGGCGCGGCGACCTTCGTTGGCGGGGGCGGCGGGTATTCCAACGGCACGTTCTCGGTGTCCTACAGCGGCGCCCAGGCGGGCGACCTGTGCGTCATCTGGAAAACCCACCAGGGCGTGGACGTCACCGGCTACACGGCGCAGGCCATGCCGGCTCGGACGCCGTGGGACGGGTTCAACGGCGCGCTCTACTACCGCGCCCTGACCTCCGGTGACATTTCCACCGGCAGCGTAAGCGTCAACACGGCCGGCGGCTGCATCACCGCCTATGGGATCTATCGCGGCCCGACCACGGCCATCCTGCAAACCACGGCGAAGGCCGCTTCTGCCACCGGCGTAACGGTCTCCGGGTTCGTGAAGAACGGAAGCGAGAGCGGGGTTCTGGCCGGCTGCTTCCATCAGGGCTCAAGCGCCCCCACGGGGCCGACAGTGACGAACACGCGGGAGTCGGTCGCCGGAACGGTCTTCGGCTCCCTTCGCCTGTCCGATTACGACCCGCCAAGTTCCTACCCGACCGCGGGGAATGTGAGTTGGACCTTCGGGGCGACGACCAACGGCGAAGCGTGGCTTGCGGCCCTTCGATAGGAGAGACGGATGAACCAGTCGCAATACCTTGCCCAGGCTCTGAACCAATCGACGCAGTTCGCGACGCCGACCTTCGACACGCCCGATCCGCAGACGATGAAGGCGTTCATGGACAAGGCGAAAGCCTTTCACCAAGCGAACCCGGACGGCTCGTTCATCGGCCACCAATTCATGCAGGCGGGGCGTAACCTGATGGGCGCTCCACAGAACGCCATGACCGGCTTCCAGAAGATGATGCAGGGCCTTCCGGGCATGGGCGCCCCGCAGGCGCAGACGCCGTTCCAGCCCAATGGGCCGATGATCACGCCACCGAGCGTGAGCTTCTAAGGGATTGGCCGAGGCGGCAGGATTCGAACCTGCTCTCTGCGATTTAGAAGATCGCTGTGCTGTCCGTTACACTACGCCCCGGAAATGGCAGCGACGGGAGGACTTGAACCTCCAACGCGGCGTTCGGAACACCGCATGATTTCCGGTTTCAACACGTCGCCGTGGTCGCGCCGGATGGATTCGAACCATCGACCAGCCCGTTATGAGCGGGCGTCTCTACCTCTGAGCTACGGTGCTGTGATTGGCATGGGTGGGCAGAATCGAACTGCCCTCGGCGGTTTTGGAGACCGATGCATCGCCACAATGCTTCACCCATGTGAAGTCGCGGCGATGGGCTCCAACGCTAGGCGTGCGTCATCCTTCGCCGCATTCGGGCGAGGGGCCATCGGGATATGGCGGGCGCAAGCGTCATATCTGGACCGTAGGCGAAAAGACATTGCGATTCAAGCTGTTTCTGCTATTGTTCCGCAATGACCTTTCGACCGCGACAGCGCCGAACATAACGCGTCCCCAAGCGGGGCGCGCGCGAGCCTGCGTGTAGCTCAGCTTGGTAGAGTACCTGCCTTGGAAGCAGGGGGTCAGAGGTTCAAGTCCTCTCACGCAGACCACGCCACGATCAGGCGTCGGCTAACTGGTAGGCCAGCAGACTTTGACTCTGCCCGTCTAGGTTCGAACCCTAGCGCCTGAACCACCCTCCGCTTCCCCAATGCCCGGCTAGTTCAACGGCAGAACGCGCCCTTCGTACGGCCGAGATTGGGGTTCAATTCCTCAGCCGGGCTCCAACCTTCTAGCGCCTCGCTGAGCGGTCTCCACTCGCCTGCACACTAGCGGCAGGAGAGCAGACTGAAAGCATGGCGCGATCCCGTCTTTGCCGCGTGTGTCACGAGTTCCACGACCTCAACGAGGCGTGGCCGGAGGCGTGCGCCGGACACTTCGGGCATCGAGGCGATGATGCCGGCCTTTATGTGATCTCGGACAGCATGGACCCGATCCGCTCGATGGCGGATGGCCGCATGTACGATTCCAAGAGCGCCTACCGCCGGGAACTTCGCGCCAGGGGTTGCTACGAGCTGGGCAACGACAGCGTGTCCCGTGCCGCGAGCCCCAGGCCGCCAGTCCGCGAAACTCTCCGTCAGACGCTTCAACAACTGAAGGGCTGCTAGGTGAGCAAGCTTCGCGAACAACTCCAGGCGGCCTTCCGGGGCGAAAGCCTCGATGCGCCGGAGGTCCCGGCCGAGATCGAGACCCCCGAAGCCCCGGCGGCAGAGACCCCGGCCCAGGTAGAGGCCGAAGCCCCGCCGTCGCCCGACCGCGACGAGAACGGCCGGTTCAAGGCCAAGGAACAGCAAGCCCCGGAAGGCGCGGCCGAAGCCGCCGCGACGCCGGAGGCCCCGAAAGAACCCGAGACCGCAAAGCCGGAGGCTGCGGAAGCTCCCCAGGAGCCGATCCGCATTCCCCCGTCCTTGCCCGCAGCCGTGAAGGCGCAATGGGCCGACCTCAAGCCGGAAGTGCAGCAAGCCTTCCACAAGCTTGAGGACACGGTTCAGAACGCCAAGGCCGAGTGGGGCAGGAAAGGCGAACGGCTCAACCGCTATGACGAGATCATGGCGCCTCGTAAGGACAAGCTCGACCTTCAAGGGGTTGACGAGTTCACGTTCCTGAAAACCCTGTGCGCTGCACAGGACTATCTCGAACGCGACCCCGTGGGCGGCATCCAGTACCTGGCCCGCTCGTATGGCGTCGATCTGCGACAGTTCGGAGGCGGACAGTCGCCGCAGTTGACCGGCGCGGAGGGCCAGCAAGCCCCGACCGCTCAGCCGGAATTTGCGGCCGTTCTGACCCCGCTCCAACAGCAGGTCCAGGCCCTGCAACAGCAACTGCAACAGTTCTCCCAGCACTCCGAGGCTGAAAAGCTCGCCCAGGCGCAGGCCGAGGTGGATGCGTTCGCCGCCAACCCCGCCAACATCTACTTCGAGAACGTCCGTCCGATGGTCGCGAAGTATCTGGAAACGGGTCAGGCCCAGACGCTCCAAGACGCCTACGACATGGCCGTGTGGGCGCACCCCGAGACCCGCGAGATCCTCATTCAGGCTCAGACCCAGAATGCGGCGAAGGCCACTCAGGAAGCGCAGGCCAAGAAGGCGCAGGAAGAACAGCAGAAGGCCAAGGCGCAAGCCGCGGCCAAGGCAGCAGGGTCCGTCACCGGAGCCCCCACACCCGGCGCCAGCGCGCCGGCTCCGGGCTCTACCGGAAACCTGCGCGAAGACCTCCTGGCGGCCAAGCGGCTCGTAGAATCCAGGGCGTAGTCGCGCGCTACGGCCTCTCCGCGCGAGAGGCAGGAGCGTGACACATGGCCTCTCCCGGCCTTGACGAAATCGTCACGACCACGCTGCGCAACCGCAGCGGCGTCGTGGCGGACAACATGAGCAAGAACAATGCTCTGCTCTACCGCCTGAACAAGCGCGGTCGCGTGAAGCCGGTCTCCGGCGGTCGCACCATCGTGCGCGAGCTGAGCTACGCCGAGAACTCGACCTTCCAGCGCTACAGCGGGTACGAGATCCTGAACACGAGCCCCTCCGACGTGCTGAGCGCGGCCGAGTTCTCGTGGAAGCAGGCTTCCGTCGCCGTCACCATGTCGGGTCTGGAGCAATACCAGAACTCGGGTGAGGACGCCGTTCTCGACCTTCTCGAAAACCGTATCGAGGTGGCCGAGAAGACCATGGAAAACAACCTGTCCCAGGACATGTACTCGGACGGGACGGCTTCCTCGGGCAAGCAGATCGGCGGTCTTCAGCTTCTGGTGGCCGACGCCCCGACCACGGGCACGGTCGGCGGCATCAACCGCGCGACCTACACCTTCTGGCGCAACCAGAAGTACCAGGCGACCACGGATGGCGGCTCGGCGGCTTCGTCGGCCAACATCCAGAAGTACATGAACGCGCTGTATCAGAGCTGCTCGCGTCAGACCGACCGGCCGGACCTGATCATCGCGGACACGAACTACTACAACTTCTACCTCCAGAGCCTGCAAGCCATCCAGCGGATCACCTCCGACGAGATGGCCCAGGCCGGCTTCCAGACCCTGAAGTACATGGGCGCGGATGTCGTCTTCGACGGCGGCATCGGCGGCGGTTGCCCGACCAACCACATGTACATGCTGAACACGTCCTATGTGTTCTGGCAGCCGCACCGGGACCGCAACATGGTCCCCCTGGATCAGGTCAACTCGATCAACCAGGACGCGATGGTCAAGCTCATCATCTGGATGGGCAACATGACCCTCTCGAACGCCGAGCTGCAAGGCGTCCTCTTCCAGACCTAACCGGGTCTTCAACCTTTGGCGGGGGCTTCGGCTCCCGCCGATCAGACCTAAGGAGGGTCTGAGACATGGCTGCTTCTACGACTGTTTTCGCCACCGGCTCGGCTCTGGGCGTCAAGCTCGGCGCCACCGCCACCTCGACGCCGGCTTTCGCGGCCCTGACCCGTTTCTTCGGGAACGACGGCCACGATTACCTGTACGTCAAGGCGCACGGCACGATCTCCTCGACGGGCACCTGCATCATCGGTGCAGCGGGCTCGGCCTCGACGGACTCCGGTTCGGCTGGCTGGACGGCGAACGTGCCCTCTGGCGCCGTCGCCAACCAGTACTTCTTCGTCAAGCGTACCACGCTCGCCTAACCGGCGTTCCAGTAGCGTAGGGAAGGGGCGGTCTTCGGGCCGCCCTTTCTTTATGCGCGCTCCGCTGAGCGACCCCCTGGCGGCCTCACCATGAGGTCAGGCCCGCATCGGGCTCTAGCTTGGGGCTAGGTTACATGACGGCCATCAACGGCCACGCACCGTCCCGCCCGCTGGCGAACCCAGCGCTGGACATTGCCGAACGGCTCTACACGTCGGGCATCGAAGAGGGTGACGCTCTCTGGTCGGATCTGACCGACGAGGAGCGGGAAGCCCTGATCGAGTTCGCCGCTGAGCACATCGCGGCGCATGCGCAATGGCTCCGCGACAACGGCTTTCGGATCATCCCGACCGACGCCGTTCCGGTCCCCGCGAGCGAAGCGGAAGCCTTCGCCATGCTGAAGGCGGCGAAGGGCTATTTCGATGCCTCCAAGCGCAAGGGCCAGCTCATGGGCTCTGCGCCCAAGAAGCTGATCATTCCGGGGAAGCTGAATTGATGCTTCGCCCGGACGACATCGTGGAAGCCACAGAGCGCCGCGAGACGGAGCTTGGTGTCATCGAGCCGGGCGACCGCCACACGGTCCATCAGGTCAGCGCCTCGGGGGCCTTTATCCGCCTCCATGGCTCGGAGAGCTTCATTCGGGCTAGCGGGTTCAAGTGGGTGGGCGTGGATGTGCCGCCGTGGGTGAAGGAATGAACTCCTCCGATCTTGGGCCGGCGATGGCGCTGAGCGGTGCGACGTCGGAAGCGGTCAAGCGCGTGGCGGAAGCTGCATACCACGTCGCGGAAGACATCGAGGAGCTTGCGAAAGCGGAAGTCGGGACCGAGCAAGCGGCCATGCTTCAGACGGCTCTGGGGTGGCGTCTATTCGCCCTGAAGCTCGACTATCGGCCGCCATCCACGGCAGCAGCAGCGAAAGCCCCGGGGACGGTCGAGGCAGAGCGCACCGATTGGCTTTCGCGCGATGACGGGTTCGACCTCTCGCACTTTGGTGGCTCCAATCTCCTCGGCGGCGATTTCATGGGCGGCGGCGGCTCCTTCGGGGGCGGTGGCGCCTCGGGGACTTGGTGATGGGCGGCCTTCCTCATCCTGCCGCCGCTCAAGCCGTGGCTGACGCCGCCGCGCCGAGCCGCGTCAACTTCGTCTGTGTGAACGTCGGGCCGAAGTACCCGATGAGCTACGTCGAAATCCTTCGTGACATGGTGCTGCGCAACAGCAGCAACATGGACCACGACTGCGCCTTCTGGTGCGTCACGGATCGTGCCGACGAGCTGCCTGAGGGGGTCTATGCCATTCCGGCCGACCCGGCGCTTCCCGGCTGGTGGCAGAAGGTGCGCCTGTTCTCTCCGTCCATGCCATGGGCGCAAGGCGACCGCTGCGTCTACTTCGATCTCGATGTGGCGATCACCGGCCGGTTGGAAGACCTCGTAGAGCGCAAGGGGATTATGGATGACCCTCATTGGCCCATGCGGAACAGCTCCGTCATGGTCTGGGATCACGGAGAGCACGGCCAGATCTGGTACAACTTCACCGCCGACGAGATCGCGCGGGAGGCCGAGCCCGAGATCAAAGCGCTCCTTCCGAGGGGCCAGATCAACGCGGGCGACCAGCACTGGATTACGAAGTGCGCCCCGGATTGGCCGACGTTCCCCCGCGACTGGTTCGTCTCCTACCGCGCCGCTCGCGATTGGCCGCCCAACGAGTGCAAGGCGGTCATCTTCCACGGATCTCCCAAGCCGGCGGAAGTCACGGACGGCTGGGTCCCGAATATCTGGCGGGTAGGCGGGTTCACATCCTTTCCCGAGATCAAGGGCGTCAACACCTCCGAGGAGCAACGCCTCGCCAACGTCGAGGTGAACTCCAAGCGCGACCTCGACTGGTTCACCGGCTTCCGCAACGAGGGCCGATCCTGCGTCATCGTGTGCGGCTCGCCGTCGATGAAGGACTATCTCCCTGAGATCCGCGCCCATCGCAGGCGGGGCGCGCGGATCGTCAGCGTCAATAACGCCTGGCGGTTCCTGCACCAGCGCGGCATCACGCCCGATGTCAACGTGATGCTCGATGCGCGGCCTCAGAACGCCGAGTTCCTCAATGGCGCCCCGAAGGCCATGCGCTGGATGATCGCCAGCCAGTGCGACCCGAGCGTCTTCGATCTCGCCGCCGAGCTGGGCCTCGAAACCGTCCTTTGGCACAACGGCTACGACAGCGGCTATGACCGCCTGTGGGAGATGCTGGAGCCCTACCGGGACAGCAAGCCGGTGATCCTCGTTCCGGGGGGCTCGACCGTGGGCCTCAGGACCATGTGGCTCGCGGCCTTCTCGGGCTTTCGCACCCTGCACATGTACGGCATCGACTCCAGCTTTGCCGACGACGGTGCGCACCACGCCTACGCCCAGGCCCTGAACGACCACGACGAGGCGCTAGAGGTGGCGATGGGCGAGAAGCGCTACCTGTGCGCTCGCTGGATGATCCGACAGGCCAATGAATTTCAGGGCACTTGGCGGGACCTGAAGGTCTTCGCGCCGATGCCCGACAAGATCGAGCCCGTGACCGTCCACGTCAAAGGCCGCGGCCTCATTCCCGACATCGCCCGCAAGCTGCGGGAAGAGGAGAGGGCGGCATGAGCGACGTCATGGTCCGTATCGGCGACCTGTGGTGGCCCGCCGCTGACCGGGACGCCCGGCCGGTGATCGTGGGTGACTGCGCACCGGCCATCGCCGCGCTGCTGCCGCACATCGTGGGGCGCGAGGCTATGGTGCAAGCCGGCGGCAATGTCGGAACGTACCCCATTGCCCTCGCCAAGCACTTCAAGCGCGTCTGGACCGCCGAACCCGAGCCGACGAACTACGACTGCCTGGAACTGAACCTACAGGCCCACGACCCCGAGAAGCGCGTCACGGCGCTGCGGGCGGCCTTCGGGGAAAAGCTCGGCTCCTGCCGGCCGCTGATCTTCAACGCCAACAACTGCGGCGCCCATCAGGTGACGTTCGACAAGGGGGAAACCCCGGTCTGGACGATTGATGAGCTGGAGTTGGATGCCTGCGACTGCATCTGGGGTGACGTCGAGGGCTCGGAGCTTTTCATGCTCAAGGGCGCGGAGGGCACCATCGAGAAGTTCAGCCCGACCATAGCCATCGAGGACAAGGGATTGCACCGGCACTTCGGCATCCCGGACGGCGAGATCCAGCGGTGGCTTGCAGAGCGCGGCTACAGCGAAGTGGCGCGCATCGGGAACGATAAAGTCTTTCGGAGAACATCATGAAACCAGTCAACAAAGCATCCGCCGTGATCGGTGTCACGGCGCTCGCCATGGCTGCCGTGGCGGCCATCCTTGGTCACTTCGTGGCCGCGATCCTCGCTCTCGTCGCTGCCGCTTTGTTCCTGTCTGGCGAAGCGAGCCTCACCATCACTAAGGACGCCAAATGAGCGAGACACCTGATTTCATCTTGCCGCCGAAGGGCGGAGAGCAAGACCTCTCCCGCCCGCGCTTCTACATGCGCGCCGTGCAGAACAACTTCAAATCCAACCTTGAGGGTCGCCCGATCTTCGATGAGGTGGAGTTCGTGGAGATCCACGTTCCCGGCGACCGGGGCACGATCTCGGATCGGCCAGTGAACGCCTCCGACAAGGCCCGGTGGCCGCGCGAGTACGCCGCGTTCAAGGCCAATGAGGAAATCCCCGAGGAGGGCACGCCCATCGGGGAGTGGCCGGCGATCAACCGATCCCAGGCCGAGGAGCTGAAGCACGCCAAGGTCCGCACGGTGGAACAGCTCGCCGCCCTGCCTGACGAGGCCCTGATGCGCGTCGTTCCGATGGGCGGGTTCAGCCTGCGGGACAAGGCCCGGCGCTTCCTTGAGGCCGCCGCCTCGACCGCGCCGATGGAAAAGCTTTCGGCTGAGAACGACGAACTGCGCACCACAATGGCGGCGATGCAGGAGCAGATGAAGCTCCTTCAAGAGCAGATGGCGAAGCAGGCGGCCCAGGCCGCGTCGGACAAGGCGGACTGATGCACCCGAGAGAGCGTGACGTTCTTCCGCAGATCGGGCCGCACTTCCACGTCGCTGATGGCGAGGTGATGTTCGCCTTCGTCATCGACCCGACGAACGTGCTGGGTCCGCGCAAAGCGACCGAGGCTGACGCGAAGAACCATCCTGAAGCGTGGGAGCGGTTTACCGCGACGCTGGAGCGCCCCTCGTCTCAAGCGGAGGCCGCCGAGAGCGCCGTTCCGGTTGAGCCCGAGGCGAGCCCTCAGGATACCGCGCCGGCCGCCGTGGTCAGCGATGCGCCGAAGCGCCGGGGTCGGCCTCCTAAGGTGGTCGCCGCACAATGAGCGTGTTGTCGATCATTCAGGCAGCGTGCGACCGCCTGTCGCTGGCGCGCCCATCTGTCGTCGTGACCTCGACGGACCAAAACGTGCGTCAGCTTTTCGGGCTGCTGAACGAGGCCGGGATCGCCATGGCCAAGCGCGGCGACATCGGCTGGCAATCGCTGATGGCCGAATGGACCTTTGTGACGGTCGCGGCCGAGACGCAGACCAACACGCCCATCCCGACCGACTTCGCCAAGTTCGTCCCCGACAGCTTCTTCAACCGCACCCAGCAGCGCAAGCTCATCGGCCCGCTGACGCCGCAGCAGTACCAGGCGCAGAAGGCCCGGCCGTCCCTGGTCGCGCCGTACCTCGCCTACCGCGAGCGCGCCGGAACCTTCCTGATGGACCCGACGCCCGACGCCGGGGACACCATCGCCTACGAATACGTCTCGTCCTACTGGGCGAAGTCCTCGGCTGGCGTGGCGAAGGCGCAATTCACCTCCGACGACGACACGACCTATCTGGACGAGGAGCTTCTGACCCTCGACCTGAAGTGGCGCTGGAAGCAGGCCAAGGGCCTGGAGTACGGCGAAGACATGCAAACGGCCGAACGCGAGATCATGGCGGCTCTCGGGGAAGACGGCGGCGCCACGATGCTCGATGCGGGCGGTCCTCGCTATCTGGAAGACCTGACGCGCTACAACCTGCCTGAGGGCGGGTTCGGGATCTGACGTGCGCCAGCCGATGCGTCAGAACCGGGCCGGCGCGAGAACGGCGATGGCCGTCTCGATCCCCGCACCTATTGGCGGCTGGGATACCGACTCCTCGCTTCCGACCATGCCGAAGGCCAATGCGGTCATCCTCGACAACTGGATACCGCGCGGCGGCTATCTCCAGCTCCGGCGCGGCTTCGTGGAGCAGGTTTCCGGCACTGCCGATCCGGTGGAAACGCTGGTGGCCTGGCGCGGTGCGGCGTCGGGCGACAAGCTGTTCGCCTGCGCGGGAGCGAATATCTACGACGTGACCACCTCCGGCGCGCTGCCGGCGGCGTCCTACGCCTCCGCAGCCTCGGCAAAGTGGAACTATACCAACTTCGCCAACGACGCCGGCCGGTTCGCCATCCTCGTGAACGGCTCTAACACGCCGCTGAAATACGATGGCTCCTCGTTCGCGACCACGGCCATTACCGGAACCTCCGGGGCGATCACGCTAACGCCGTCGAACCTGAAGTACGTCATGGCGCACAAGGCGCGCCTTCACTTCGCTGAGAAGGACACCCTGCGGGTCTGGTATCTCGCGGTGAACGCCATCGCGGGGTCTTCTGGGCTTCTGGATCTCGGCCCGATCTTCACCAAGGGCGGCGTGCTCGTGGGACTGGCGCGACTGACGCTTGATGGCGGCATTGGTCCTGACGACTACGCGGCCTACCTGACCAGCGAGGGACAGGTTGCGCTCTACCAGGGCACGGACCCGTCCGACGCGAACAACTGGAGCCTGGTGGGCGTCTACAGCCTGCCGAAGCCTATCGGGGACCGCTGCCTCCTAGAGCACGGCACGGACGCTCTGGTGCTCACCGAGGCTGGGCTTCTGTCGCTGACCCAGGCGCTTCGTCTCTCCGAGGACGAGCAGCGCACCAACTCCTATTCCCGCTACGTGACGAACGCCTTCGCGGCGGCGGCGGCTTCCTATGGGTCCAACTTCGGTTGGTCGGTGACGAGTTATTCCGGGCGAGGGGGCCTGATCGTGGTCAACGTCCCGACCGCGGAGCTTTCGACCTCTCAACAGTTTGTGCGCTGCACCGAGACTGGCAGATGGTGCCGCTTTACCGGCATCGACGCCTTCTGCTGGGCCACGGCGAACGGCGCGATCTATTTCGGTTCCACGCTCGGGGTCTATGAGTGGGACCAGGGCGCGTCCGACAATTCCGTCACCATCGTTGGCGACATCCTTCCGGCGTTTCAGGACTTCGGCAACCGCACCATGCTCAAGAGCGCCAAGCTGGTGCGCGCTCAGCTCTACGCGCCGTCGATTGTCCGCCCCGCGCTTGACGTGGTGACGGACTACGACAAGAACACTATCCCGACCGATATTCAGACGACGGTCACGCCGGGGGACATTTCGCCCGACGACGCCAATGTGGTTCGCCAGGATTGGACCGGGGCCTCGGGGATTGGCTACGCGCTCAGCCCCCGCATGAGGGTGAGCCTGACCGGCGCCAACGACGTGGACCGCGTGTCGGTGACGGAAGACCTGACGTCCCTGCTGCTGGTGGGGCCGGGCGGAACCGACCACATCCTGACGCGCCCGAATCTCCCGCTGGACGTGGAGGTGCAATGCGTCGGCTTCGACCTGACCTATGAAGCGGGAGCGTTGATTTGAAGCTGTTGTACGGTCATGCCGAGGAAGTGGCGGCATGGGTGGGCTGGCGCATCCCACTGACCGCGAAGCGCCTGGAGCGTAACCGGACCCTGAACCCGTTCGGGCTTTGCCAAGCCATCGGGGTCCTCGACCGCAACAATGTCCTCATCGCGGGCGTGGTCTACCACAACTGGGACCCGGACTGTCAGAGCATCGAGTTAAGCTTCGCCGCCGACACGCCAAAGTGGCTGCACCCGAGCCTGATCCGGGACCTGATGGGCTACGTGTACGACACGCTGGGCTGCAACCGGGCCATGGCGGTCGTCGAGATGACGAACGCGCCGAGCCGGACCTTTGTCGAGCGCTTCGGCTTCCGGCGAGAGGGTGTGGCGACCGATGGCTTCGGCCCCGGCAAGAATGCCGTCATCTACCGCCTCCTGAAGCGGGAGTGGCAGCAAACCAGGTGGGCGCGCGCCTCACTGAGAACCTCCATCGCCGCGTGACAATGCGAGCCTGACCGGCCGCGACACCGCGATTTCCCGCGACGAGCCCTCGGCGGTCCCGAACGACGACCCGAGGGCGCGGGAGAGTGAGCGATTAGCAAAAAGGGCGGCGCACAGGTCACTCCGGTAGATCCGGTTGCGACGGCACAGGCGCAGTCGCAAGCCAATATAGAGACGGCTCGTGAACAGCAGAGACTGAATCTCATTAATACCCACGGTCCCAACGGGTCCGTGACCTACGCCGCCGATCCGAACGCGCCGGGTGGCTATTCTCAGACCACCACGCTCTCGCCCGCCGAACAGGCGCTCTACGACTCCACGAACAAGATCCAGCAGGGCGCGCTTGGCGTCGGCATCGACCAGCTCGGCCGCGTCAGCAGCGCTCTCGGAACGCCGCTCGATACCTCGGGTCTGCCGCAGCTTCGCTATGGCCACAACTTCGGCGAGGAGGTGAACCGCCTCGCGCCGGGCCAGATCACCACGAGCTTCGACCAGGGCCAGCCGATCCAAGGCGATGTCGGCGGCGACCTCAACGCTGCGCGCCAGCAGGCCATCGACGCAGTGTATGGCCAGGCGACCTCGCGCCTCGATCCGCGCTTCTCACAGGAAGAGAACGCCCTGCGCACGCGGCTAGCGAACCAGGGCCTATCGGAGAACTCCGACGCCTACAAGACCGCCCTGATGAACTTCCAGCAGGGCAAGAACGACGCCTACAATCAGGCGCAATACTCGGCCATCGGCGCTGGCGAGGACGCGGCGAACTCTCTGTTCGGGCGTCAGGTCCAGCAGGGCCAGTTCCACAACACCGCAGCGGGCCAGCAGTACACCCAGAACCAGGGCGTGGCGGCGTTCGGCAACCAGGCCGAGGCGCAGCGCTTTGGGGAAGACAAGGACGCTGCGGCGCTCCAGCTTCAGGCCCGCATCGCAGCGGCCCAGCAGAACAACACCGCCCGTCAGCAGGCGCTGCAAGAGCGGGCGTACATTCAGAATGAGCCGATCAATCAGCTAAGCTCGCTGCTCGGCATGAGCCAGGTCTCGATGCCGACCGGCGTGCAGTACACCCCAAGCCAGGTCGCCCCGACCGACGTGCTGGGCGCCTATGCGCTGAACCAGCAGGGCCAGATCGCCAACGCCCAGGCCAAGCAGGCGGCCTCCTCGGGCCTGATGGGTGGGTTGTTCTCGCTCGGCTCTGCCGCGCTGATGGCCTCCGACGCGCGACTGAAGACCGATGTCCGCTTCCTGCGTCGCCGCAAGGATGGTGTGAAGCTCTACGCCTACCGCTACAAGTGGGGCGGACCGGAGCGCGTCGGCGTCATCGCGCAGGAACTGAAGCGCGTCCGCCCCGACCTCGTGGTTCGTGGCGCTGATGGCTACCTGCGGGTGAATTACCACGGACTGGAGGCCGCCTAGATGGCTGCGCTCAGCCCTACGGTGGACATCAACCAGAACCCGCTCGCCGCCGCGCAATTCGCCAATACCTATGGCGCGCAGACGCAACAGGCGCTGCGCCGCAGCCAGTACCTGGCGGACGCCCTCAAGACCCTGACGACGGAGGGCGCGCAGAACATCCGCTCGCCGTGGGAGCTGGGGGCGAAGCTGCTGGCGACGGCGATCATGCAGCGCGCCAACAACAAGGGCCAGGACGCCCTTATCAAGGCGATGCAGGCCGACCAGCAGGACGAGACGACCCGTCTGCTCGGGCCGCTGCAATCGGCCATCCAGCCGGCTCAGCCGGTTCCGCAGGCTGCGCCGCAACCGGCGCCTCAACCCGCGCCGGAGCCGCCTCCAGCCCCGGAGCAACCGCAACCGACTGGCCTCCTGTTCTCGCCGCAGGACCGCGACGCTCTCACCCGCATGATTGCCACGGAAGCCGGCGGCGAGGGGCCGATGGGGATGCTCGCGGCGGGTCACGTCGCGCTGAACCGGCTCAAGAGTGGATATGGCGGCGCCAAGTCGCTCTCCGATGTTGTGTACGCCCCACATCAGTTCGAGGGCATCACGCGCGCGAACAGTGTCCGGCCGCAGGACTACGCCTCGGCGCAGGCCGTGGCCGACCAACTGCTGTCAGGTCAGGCTCCCGATCCGACGAACGGCGCAACCCACTTCCTGAACCCGGACCTGCAAGTCCAGCTCGGGCGTCAGATCCCGGAGTGGGCCAGGGGCAATGGGCAGCGCATCGGCCGGCACGTCTTCTTCGGCGGCCAGCCCGACGTGCAGATGACCTCCGGCCCCGCGCCGCAGGGGCCGATGCAGATTTCGCCGAGCATGGAGCAGGCGAACCAATCCTATCAGGTGGCTTCGGCTGGTCCGACGCCTCCTCCCCCTTCCGCGCCGGGCAGCTCTCCCTCGGCTGGCGGGACGCCCCCGGCCGCGACTCCTCCCCAAGCGACCGCGGCCGGGGGTTGGCCCACCTGGAAGCCCTCGCAGCAGGAATACGATTACGTCCAAGGCTTGCTGATGGACCCGCGCACTCACGCTGTCGGCGTGCAGGAAGCGCTCAAGATGCGCCAGAAGATGACGCAGCCCGTGGAAGCCACGGTGCAGATCATCAATGGCGTGCCGTTCTACGTGCCGAAGGACCCCACGGCCGGCGCGCCGACTGCGGCCATTCCGGTTCCGCGCGAGGCGATGACGCAGCATCTCGACGGCCCCGCCGGGGGTCTTCCCGCTGGGGTTCAACAGGACGTGAGTCCACTCGGCAACCGCAACACGGTCTACAAGCCCCCGGAGGGCTATCAGTCGGACGGGCAGGGCGGCCTTGTGCCGCAGCGCAACGGCCCCGCCGACCCGACGCGTGTTCAGACCCCGCCGCCGGGCTACCAGTTCTCGGGCGGTCACTACGCGCCTATTCCTGGCGGCCCGTACGACCTCACCGCGCCGCAGAACGTGGCGCAGGGGACGATGCGCTATTCCGAGATGGTGAAGCCCATCGTGGATGCGGCCATGAAGGTTCGCCAAAACTACGGCGCCGTAACGACCGGCTATCGCCAGCAGAACGGCACCGGCGACATCGCCATGGTCAACGGCCTGCAAAAGCTGATCGACGAGGGGGTGGTTCGCGGCGAAGACGTGAACCTTCAGATGAAGTCGAACGGCATCGCCGGTTCCATCGGCAGCCTGTCGCAGTACCTTCAATCCGGCGGTCTGCTCACGCCCGACGTGCGGGACAAGCTCTATCGCACGGCCAACGACCTCTACAAGAACCTGGACACGACCTATCGCTCTCGCGTCATGTCGATTAAGCCGGGCGTGGATAAGCTGTATGGCGAAGGAGCGTTTGACACCTACGTCTTCCCGCAGCCGTTCGCCGATCAGATGGGGTGGGGCGCGGCTTCGACGCAGCCAGACCAGGGTGGCGGTCCGCCAACGCTCGGCGCGAATGCTCCGGCCGGCAGCGCGGACGCTGTTTTGGCTGAGGCTGTGCGTCGCAAGTTGCCGCTGAGCCCCGCCCAGCAAGCGCGCGCCAAGCGGCTGGGTCTCATTCCATGACGGATCTTTCAAAGCTCTCCGATCAGGAATTGATGGCGCTGCTCAACGGCGGGCAGGCCGTCCAGCCGACGAACGCTCAAACCGGCGAGCCCCTCAACCCCGCGCAGTCCCAGACCTATCAGCAACTCGCGGCGACTGGTGGGCTGGACCCGCAAGCAGCTCCCGGCTCCGCGCGCCTGCCGAAGGCGCAGATCAATCCCGGGGATTTCCCGGATCAGGGCCAGTTCTTCGTCGATACCCAGGGCAAGGTTCAGCAGGTTCCGAACAGCACTGTTGGAGACATAGGAAGCTCCGTCACTGACCGCGTGCGCGCCGTCGCTCGGGGCGTTCCCGTGCTGGGAGCGTTCGCCGATGAGGCCAATGCTGCTACGGCTGCGTTGCTCGCTCCGGCGCTGGAGCCGGCGCTACGCAAGGCGCCGGCCCTTGTGCAGGCGCTGATGCAGTACGACCCTCGCCAGGAAATCGGCAACCTGCCGACCTTCGGCGAGCGATATAAGGCGGCGGAAAACCTCCAGCGCTACCGAGACCAGACGTTCGACGAGGCGCATCCAAAAGAGAGCACGGCCGAGCAAATCGGTGGCGGTCTGGCGGGGACGGTGGCCATGCTTCCCGCCCTCGCGCCCGCTAGCCGCATTGTGGAGTCTGCGGCGCCCATTGGCTCTACGCCGGGCCTCTTGCCCCGGATTGCGGCCGGAGCTGTCGAGGGCGGCGCTATTGGCGGCCTGCATGGCTACGGAATGGGTGAGGGCGGGGCCAGCGACCCGTCGCGTATTCGCGGCGCGGAGGCGGGCGGCCTCTTTGGGGGCGCGGCCGGAGCTGCGTTGCCGCTCGTGTCTAATGTGGCGGGTACAGCGTGGCGCGCGACGGGTGGGCGTCTCGTCGATGCGGTGCGTGGCGGCCGCGTAGTGCAGACGCCCGCCCAGGCTGAGGCCGAGCGGCTGGCGAGCATCCTGCGTGGAGAGAACCCCAAGGCTTCGGACATGAAGCCCGACCGGGGGGATCTGGAATCCGCCCTCGTCACGGCTCAACGCTCCGATCTCACGACGCCGGCTAGCGAGGTGGATGACGCCTACATGCGTCTGGCGAGGGCGGCCGAGCGGCAGAAGATGACGCCGGAGGAGATGGCGGCGGCGGTTCGCAACATCGGCCCATTCGGCACGCTGGCTGACACGGGGGAGGCTGCGCGCGACCTGCTGCGTGCGGCGATCAACCGGCCAGGTCGCGGCGCGACCATCGCCCAGGAAAACCTCACGCCTCGCCAAAATGGCGTCTTCGATCCAGATACGGGAACGTGGCTGGTGCGCCCGTCGTCGCTGCGCATTTCCGACCAGGCGCAGACCGGCCTTGGTCTTGGCGGCAAGGACTACTACGGCGAGCTGGACAGCATCCTCGCGGCGCGGAAGGCGCAGGCCGGACCCGCATACGCGAAGGCGTATCAAGCGCCTCCGGTAGACGTTGGCCAACTTCCTGAGTTCTCCGGAACCAAGCTGTTCAACGACGCGTACGCAAGAGCCCGCGGCATATCTGAGAAGGAGTTTGTCAAGCTACCGGACGGCAGCGAGGCCATTCAGCCCCTTCCGGAGAAAATGCCGAATACGCTGGACTGGCGCACGCTTGACCTGATGAAGCAGGGTCTCGACGATCTCGTGAAAGAGGGCAAGGTCCAAGGGATCGGGGCCAACGAGCAAGGCGCGATCAAGGGCTATCTCTCCCGTTTCGTCGGCAAGCTGGACGGGCTGAACCCGGACTACAAGGCCGCTCGCGATGCGTTCGCGGGTCCCACGGCGATGAAGGATGCGCTGGAAGAGGGGCGCGGCTTGCTTAGCGAAGACGTGCCGGTGATGTCCGCCGCCCTGGACGCCCGGCCCGAATCCGAGCGCCAGATGATGCGCCTCGGAGCCCTTCAGGCGCTGCAAACCAAGCTCGGGAATGCCAACGTCACCTATGACGCTGCCAACCAGGCGGGCCTTCTCAAGCCGAACCAACTCGCGCGCTTCAAGGCGCTATTCCCGGACGCCAAGTCGTTCGCGGACTTCTACCGCGCGATGCAGGCCGAAAAGACCATGCACGGAACGAATGCCGCGGCGTTCGGCAACTCGACGACCGCGCGGCAGATCCTGAACGCCATGGAGCCGTCAGACCCGCAGCTTGAAGGGGTGGCTCAAGCGATCCCGGCGGCGGCGGGCATGAACCCTATTGCGCTGGTCCGGGCGATCCACCGGATGGGCATGGAGAGCCCAATGCCGGAGGGGTCCGCGGAGACCATCGCCTCCGTGCTCTCCAGCCACAATGCGGAAGACCTCCCCATGGTCGTCAAGCGCATGAATGCCGCCCAACGCGCCGCCTATGTGTCGGACGTACTGCGCCGCTCGATGGGGACGGGAGCGGGTCAGGCCGCCGCCGGCCTCACTCAGCCGGGCCAGTAGGAGGCAAGCTTGTGAGCGGCCCAGACAACCAGCCAAAGCACGATGGCCCCGCCAGGGTAGATCGCGCACAAGACCGCGAAAAGCGCGAGCTTGGAAAACCGAGGCGGCTTGTACCAGAGCGGGCGGCCGAACAGGTCTTCGCGGCCCGTGAAAATCCAGCGCTTGTGCTTGGGGTCCCTGTGACGCTCACCGGGGCGGTAATGGTTGCCGACGACCTCGAACTCGGCGTCCGTCCAGTCTTTTGCCATTCGGGCCAGATAACCACGAAATCAGGGCCGTGTCATGCCTCCTAGACAGACCGTGCATGAGCGCCTGGACGAGCTGTTTGAGGAACTGGCGTCCCTGAAAACCGACGTGGGGGCGATCAAGGCGAAGGTGCTGGCCTACGACATCCTCAAGGACCGGGCCAAGGTCGCCATCACAACGGCTGGGGTCTTCATCGCCGTGATCTGGTGGCTCATCAAAAGCCGCATTGCCGCTCTGTTCGGAGCCCAGCCCTAGCGTTTGGCTGAGGCGCAACGAGGCGGGGTGATCATAGCGCCATGAGAGCGCTGGTTGTCCTCATCGTCATGTGGCTTGCGGCCTGCGCGACGCGGGCGCTGGACACCTCGACGCCGCTTCAATGGCGCGCTCCCGGCGACCTCTGCTGCGAGGCCATTCAGGCATGATCGACAACGCCTGGCCCGCGACTGCCCGGCTGCTGCACTCGGCCTACGTCGAGAAGCGCCGCGCCTGGGTCGCATCCCACCCCCACCTCCTGACGCCGCTCCCGCTTCGGCGGGGACGCAAGCGCACGAGACTTCTCCCGGGCCTCCCCGAGGTCGCCGCGGATAGCGAGGCCTGATGCCCACCCCCCCGCTCCGCAGGGAGCTTGCCGAAGAGGCCGTCGCCCGCGTCGAGGCCCAGCTACGCGCCGGATGTGTTCCCCTGGGGTTCGGGGGGGGAAAGTCAGCCGTCGAGGCCGCCGCAAGACAGGCCCTGGAAGACGGCTGGATCAACACCGTCCATGCCTTCGCCAACCGGGTCGAGGCGGCGAGGAAGAACTACGGGCTGGAGCCGGACTGGACGCTTTACCGGCCGGCCCGACCCCAGCAGCCCACCCCGAGCGTGATGCTGCGGGAGGCCCCCGCGCCAGAGCCGTCCCTCGCGGTCCCGAGCGGCGAGCCTGTGCAAGTGCTGGTGATCCCCGACCGACACAACGACCCCCGGCACGAGCACCGCCTGGCCTGCACGACGTGGATAGCACGCCTGGGCTCCGAGCGCCGGCCGTCCGTTGTGGTCGATCTGGGCGATGCGGGCACGTTCGATAGCTGCTCGCGCCACGACAAGAACGATACCCTAAGAGGCCGCCTGAAGCCATCCATTCGGGCCGATCTGGACAACCACCTTGCCAGCCTTCAAGCCTTCGAGGCGGGCAGGGCGGCGGACTGGAAGCCCAAGCGGATCAAGACCCGCGGCAACCACGAACAGCGCCTCTGGGCCTTCGAGAACGAGCACCCCGAGAGCGAGGGGACGCATACCCACACCTACGCCGAGCACTTGCTGCAATTCGGCTGGCGGGAGCGCCCCTTCGGTGAGCTGGCCTATGTCGAGGGCGTAGCGTTCACCCACGCACCGATCAACGGCATGGGGCGCCCGATGGGGGGCAAGACCGCCACACACCGCGCCGGGGCCATGCTGACCTCCGCCCTGGTCCACGGGCACACTCATCAGCTTCAGGTCTTCAACGACGCCAAGATGGGCCACCAGGAGCGCATCAGCGTCATCCAGGCGGGGTGCGCGCTGCCCTGGGGAGAATACGAGTCCTACGCCATGACCGGGCCGGGGGGCTGGTGGTGGGGCTGTCTGATGCTGACCGTCTGGGGCGGCCAGATCGTGGACTTCGAGGCGATCTCGATGCTGCGCCTTCGCGACCGCTACTCGGGCGATGGCGCGGACAGGAGGGCCGCATGATCTGGCAGCGCATCAAGGGCTGGCTATTCCCCGCCTGGCTGAGGCATCTGGTCACGGAGCGCGACAACGAGACCTTGGACGCCAAGCGCATGATCGCGCTCGCGGGCACGGTGGAATACCTCTGGCTCCCGATCCATAGCGTGGCGATCAATCACTCGCCCATGGACTTCCAGAGCTTTGCGCTGGGGCTAGCGGCGATCCTGACGAGCGTAGGGGCCATGCTGGGCCTCGCCTCGTCCTCGGAGCGGCCTCCGAATGGCTAGCCGGGGCCAGAAAGCCGCGGGCGTCATGGCGGCGGTCTTCGCATCGGCCGCCATCGCTGCGCCGCTGGTGGTCAATCGCGAGGGCTGGGTCACGAAGACCTACAGCGACCCGGTAGAGATCCCTACGGCCTGTGCCGGGGTGACGAAGGGGGTTGTGGCGGGCAAGACCTATACCGACGAGCAATGCGAGCAGATGACGGCCCAGGCGCTCGTTCAACACGGCCTGGAAGTCGCCCACTGTCTGCCTGAGAACCTGCCGACCGATACGCGAGCCGCGTTCCTGTCCTTTTCGTACAACATCGGCAGCGCGGGTTTCTGCGCTTCGCGGGTGGCGCAGCTAGCGCGCGCCGGCCGCTTGGGAGAGGCGTGTGGAGCGCTGAGGCTCTACGTCTTCGCTGGAAAGAAGAAGCTGCCCGGTCTGGTCGCCAGGAGAGCCGAGGAACAGGCGCTCTGCGAGAGGGGTCTGCGATGAGCGCCATCATCCTCGGCCTTGGCTTCTGGATCGCGAGCCTTGCGGGGCTCGTGGTCCTGATGGCCGTCCTGATGAAGCAATGGCTGAACAGGAAGTGGTTGGCGGGGATTGGGTATCCACCGAAAGCGCCTACTTCGTAGCATGAAAATGCTGGACTTTCAAGCGCTGCCGTGGGATTCTTCGAAGTCAAAAACGCCAGCAGGAGACCCGAAATGGCGACTGTCGATTCCACCTCTGATGAGCGCACCGTGAACAACGTCATGCGCCACGCGTACCGAGTTCTGAGCGACGCCGAGAAGGCGCAGATGCAGGCCATCAAGGATGAGGGTCTGAAGTTCCACGATCTGGTCGAGGACATTGGCGCGAGCCGTGAACTGTCGCTCGCCAAGACCAAGATCGAGGAAGCCGTGATGTGGGCGGTTAAGCACATCACCGCATGACGCCGATCCGAACCTCGGCGTGCGACGTCGTGTTCTCGCTGGCTGGCTGCGATGACCTGCCAGCGGCAAGAGGCGACGGGTTCATTTCGACCTATTGGAAGCCGGACGCGGAGGAGCTAGCGCTTCTTGCGGCCGGTTTTCCGGTCAAGGTGTCGATGATGGGGGCGGCCCCGCAGCCGGTCGCAATCGAGGTCGATACGCTTTGATCGCCGTCGCCCTCCTCTCCCGCTTCCGCCTCCAACTCGCCGCCGCCCTCCTGATCCTCCTCGCCCTCGGCTTCTGGTCTCACCACCAGTACGCCAAGGGGAGGGGAGATGAGCGGGCCGTGTGGCAAGCCCGCGTCGCCAAGGCCGAAGCCCGCGCCAAGCAGCTCTCCGGCCAGCTCGCCGCGAACGCCGCCAAGGCTGGATCTGACGCCACCGAGGCTCAAGCCCGCATCGTCACCCGAACCAAGACCATCATCCAGAGGATTCCCGCCGATGTCCCGAAAGGCTCTGCTGCTGACGTTGTGCTCGGCGCTGGCTGGGTGCGGAACTACAACGCCGGCCTTGGTTTGCCCGACGATCCCACCCTTGCCGGAAAGCCTGCGGATCAGCCCGCAATTTCGGCCGCTGACGCCCTCGCCGGGATCGACGGCAACTCGGCCGAATGCCTGAGAGGGTGGGACGCCTACCAGCGTGTCGTCAGGCTCTACGACGAGGCTAGAGAGAAGGTAAACGGGACGCCCCATACTAGCAAAAACACCCCGGAAGGCAACGGTTTTCGTTGATCTAGAGCGTTGGATTCGTTATAAGAGTCAGTGCTGCGGAGCGGCGCCATAGACACGGCCATCTGGTTTACTGGGTGGCGGGGAGCGAGGGGCGGACTCAAACCGGAAACGGGGCCGCTGAACCCGATCTCGCTGGCGCTGAAGGTTCGGCCGGGCCGTTCTCCGCAGCTCACTCCTTCCTCAGCAAATCCGGCAACCGTGCGATATTAACCGCCACCCTTCGTGCTTCTTCCCTGTCCAGCCTTGCCGTGATCTGAGCGTCTGTGGCGCTGAAATAGATGTTAGCTGATTGAGCGAGCGAGGGCCGCCGCCTCGGCGTTTGTCATGCGAGGGCGTCGGACCCTTGCGACGATCTGCTCTGCTGTCATTCCCAGCGCCAGCTTCACGCGGACTGAGCGATCGCCCAGCCCATATCGCCGCAGAAACTCCGATAGCGTCATCCGCTCTCCGGAGAGTTCCACATATCTATTTCGGCGGGTGTTGGAGGCTTGCTCCTTAGCCGTAGCCCACCGGCAATTGCCAGGCTCGTAGTCGCCGTTGTTGTCGATGCGATCCAGCGAGTATCCCGGCCCAGGTCGGGGCCCCATGTCGGCGAGGAACGCCTCGAAGCTTTGCCACCGCTCGCAGACCCTTATCCCGCGACCTCCCCACCGGGCGTATTTCGGGTTGCGGGCATCGTGGCAACGCGCGCGCATTGAACTCCAGATGTTGTGCTCTGGCGTGCCTTTCATCCCGTGCACCCGCTTAACCCGCTTGGCCGTCTCCGAGGCTCGCTCCCGCGAATAGCAGCCACAGCTTCGCGTGTTGCCGGTGACGAGGCACCCCATGCGAACGCGGAGTTCGACGCCGCAATCGCACCGACACAACCACGCTCTGGCTCGCCCGAAATGTCCGTCTAGTCGGATCGCGACAAGTCGTCCAAAGCGAAGTCCGGTTAGATCTCTGGCCGCCGGCATACCCCACCACAGCGCAAGTGACCCGCAAGTGATGATCACAACCATCGGATTTGATGCAGATGATACTCTTTGGCACAACGAGTCGATCTTTCGCCTCACCCAGGACCGCTTCCGGTCGCTGATGAGTGACATCGCCGCGCCGGAAATCCTCGAGGCCAAGCTGGCCGAGGTCGAGCGGCGGAATCTCTCGCTCTATGGCTACGGGGTGAAGGGTTTCACCCTGTCGATGATCGAGACGGCCATGGAGCTCACCGGCAACGAGGCGCCCTCGCGGATCATCGCCGAGATCCTCGCCGCCGGGCGCGAGATGCTGGGCCATCCGGTCGAACCCCTGCCGGGCGTCGACCAGGCGCTGGCCGAGCTCTCCAAGGACTACCGGCTCGTGCTGATCACCAAGGGCGACCTGCTGCACCAGGAGCAGAAGCTCGCCGCCTCGGGCCTCGGCGACCTCTTCGTGGCCGTGGAGATCGTCTCCGAAAAGGACGCCTCCACCTACGAGCGGGTCTTCGCCCGCCACGGCACGGGCGCGGCCCAGGGCGTGATGTGCGGCAACTCGGTGCGTTCGGACATCCTTCCCGCCCTCGAGGCGGGCGCCTACGCCGCCCACGTGCCCTATCCGCTGACCTGGGCCCACGAGATGGCCGACTCGCCCAGGGCGCACCCCCGCTTCGCCGAACTCGATACCATCGCCCACCTCCCCGCCTGGGTCCGCGGCCTCACCTAGGAAGAAGCCGAGGAAGAGGCAGAAGGGCTTTTCGCGGTCCGATCGCCGTCCGTGTCACAACCCGTCGGGCCGATCCGTCCTAGCCCCGAAACCCCCATCGGGAGGGCTATCGGATGGTTCGGATCCTCGCCTGGCTGCAGACCGCGATCCTCGGCGGCAACGGCCTCGTCATGCTGTCCGCCGGGCTCTGGTGGTACGGCGTCGTGCCGGGCGTCACCGCCACCGGCCCCTACAACCCGCATTTCGTCCGGGACATCGGCGCGGCCTACCTGGTCTGCGGCCTCGCCCACGCCGGGTTCGCCCTGAAGCCGCGCCTCGGCTGGTCGGCGCTCGCCGCCGCCGCCGGGTTCCTCACGCTGCACGCGGCGATTCACGTCTTCGACGCGGTCTGCGGAACTCGGCCCTTCGCCGACCTCGCCCGCGACTTCGCCGGCGTCTTTCTTCCCGCCTTCATCGCCCTCGGCCTGACGGTCTGGGGCGCACCTCACAGCCAACCGGAGGTCCGCCATGCTCAAGGCCTTGCTTAACCGCCAGATCGACCGCCTCGAACGCCAGTGGGGCTATGACGCGAGCTACATGCGCGCGGTGCTGGCCGCCAGCCCGAAGACCTTCCTCAGGTTCGGCTTCGTGACCGGACTGGTCGATCGCAAGGCCGCCCCGCCCGAGGCGCTCGCCGCCGCCGGCGTCGTCGCCACCCTGGTCGAGGACTGCGGCCCCTGCACCCAGATCGGCGTCGACATGGCCGCCGCGGGCGGCGCCCGGCCCGAAGTGCTGCGCGCCATCTTGGCCGGCGACGAGGCGGCCATGGGGCCGGACGCAGCGCTCGCCTTCAGCTTCGCCCGGGCCAGCATCGCCCGCGACATGGAGGCGGCCGATCCGCTGCGCGACGAGATCGTCAGGCGCTGGGGCCAGGCGGGCCTGGTGGCCATTTCCATGTCGATCACCACCGGGCGGATGTACCCGACGCTGAAGTACGCCCTCGGCTACGGCAAGGCCTGCTCCAAGGTCGTGGTGGGCGGCGTCGCCGCGCCGGTCGCACATCTGGCCGAGGCGGCGTAGGCTCATGGCCATGGACCGCACCGCCGCCTTCGAAGGCCAGCGGCCGCGCCTGAAGCGGCTGGCCTATCGCATGCTGGGCTCCGTCGCCGAGGCCGACGACGTGGTGCAGGACGCCTGGATTCGCTGGACCCGCGCGCCGGACGACGTCGCCGACCCGGCCGCCTGGCTGGTCCGCGCCGCCACCCGCCTCTCGATTGACCGCCTGCGCGCCGCCAAGGCCGAGCGCGCCCACTACCGCGGCCCCTGGTTGCCCGAGCCGATGGTCGAACCCCTGACCAACGATCCCGTCGAGCGGGCCGAGGACGTCTCGGTGGCCTTCCTCTTGGCCCTGGAGCGGCTCTCGCCGCTGGAGCGCGCGGTCTTCCTCCTGCACGACGTCTTCGACGAGGACTATGGCGCGGTGGCAAAGACCCTCGGCCGCAGCGAGGCGGCGGTGCGCCAGCTCGCCAGCCGCGCCCGCGAGCACGTCCGCGACGCGCGCCCACGCTTCTCGGTCAGCCAGGACCGCGCCCTGGCCCTGGCCGCCGCCTTCATGGAGGCGTCCTCCCGCGCCGACCTCACGGGCCTCTCCGAGCTCCTCGCCGAGGATGCGGTGCTGGTCTCCGACGGCGGCGGCAAGCGCAAGGCGGCCCTGCGGGTCCTGGTGGGGCGGGAGGACGTCCTTTCGCTGTTCCGCGGCCTGCGCTGGCGGGGCGGGGCGCTCAACCCCCGCAGCCTGGAGCTGGCCTGGATCAACGGCGCGCCTGGCGTCGTCATGCAGCTCGAGGACGGCCCGGCGACTGTCGCCGTCGAGCCGGACGCCGAGGGCCGGGTCGCGGCGGTCTACATGGTCCGCAACCCCGACAAGCTCGCCCACCTCGCCGACGCCCTGACGGCCTCGCCGGCGACCTGACCCGTCCGCCGCGCGCGCGGCCTTGCGTCACCCGGCGCGACGCCGCAGATATGCCCGCCGGCCAGACGTCGGGTCTGGCGCGGGGGAGTGATGCTGAACAAGATCGTCTACGCGTTCTATTCGGGCGGCGGGCTGATGGGCGGTCACAAGATGATCCTCCGCCACGTCGACACCCTGCGCGACCTCGGCTTCGACGCCTACGCCTACACCGGTCGTCAGAACGCGCTGCCGGCCTGGTTCTCCCACCGCGCGCCGATCGCCATTGACGAAGCGATCAACGTCGAGCGCCACGCCATCGTCCTGCCCGACGACGCCACCGGATCCCTGCGCCAGTTCGCCACGCAGCCCTGCCGGATCGTCGTCTTCGTCCAGAACCAGTTCAACTTCGCCCGCCTCGGCATGCCCCTCGTCGACGCCTATCCGGCCGACACCTTCCCGGCGCTGATAACCGTCAGCCCGGTCGCCGCCGACGTCCTGCGCCGCGTCTATCCTCGGGCCGAGGTGCGCCAGGTCCGCGCCTTCGCCGACGAGCGGGTGTTCAAGCCCGGCGGGGCCCGCGCCGACCGCATCGTCGCTTCGCCGCGCAAGCGCCCGTCCGAGCACGAGGTGATCCGCTCCCTGTTCCCCCGCCTGCATCCGGCCCACGCCGGCCTGCCGTGGCTGGAGCTCGAGAACCAGCCCGAGACGGCGGTCGCCGCGGCCTTCGCCGGCTCGACCCTGTTCCTCTCCCACAGCCGGTTCGAGAGCCTGGGGATGACGCCGCTCGAGGCCATGGCGGCGGGCTGCGTCTGCAGCGGGTTCCTCGGCGTCGGCGGCCTGTCCTTCGCCACCGCCGACAACGGATTCTGGGTTCCGGACGAGGATTGCATCGCCGCCGTCGACGCCCTGGCGAGCGCCGCCGAGGTCGTGAAGGCCGACGGGCCGGAGCTGAAGCGCCGCCGCGAGGCGGGCTTCGAGACCGCGCGCCAGTGGTCCTACGCGGCCTTCCGTCAGGAGCTGGAGGCGTTCTGGATGGAGTTCGCGCCGGGCGCGCGGCTGAAGAACGGGCCCCTGGACTAGGCGGCCGGACGCGAGCCGAGCGCGCGCTTGAGGTGGCCGGCGCCGCGGCGCGCCGCGGCGAGCAGGGCCGTGGCCATGACGACGGCGAAGATGGCGAACCAGAAGAGGTCGCGCGCCCAGGTCTGCTGCGCTTCGTGATGCACCGCGTCGTCTCCCGTTCGTCCCCCGAGGAGGGCGGTCACGCCGAAGTAGTCGAGGCAGCCCAGGGCCGCCCAGGTGAGCGCCAGGACGCCCGCGACACGAACCCACATGATCATGCGCCCGAACCCCCTACGCTGGCGCTTTGAGCGCCCCTACATCGTCTTTTGAGGCGCCGACGTCAAATTAACGACGATCCCGGCGCCGCGCGCTCTGGCCGGAGAGCGCCTGGGCGCGGGGCGGCCGAATCGGCGGACCCTGGCGCTTATCCACAGTTCGCCCCCAATTCGCTCCCAGGCGTTTTCAAGGCGCTCAACAGGTCGCGCCGCTGCGTCCGCTTCTGGCGGGACCGGCGTGTTAGCGGGAAATCTCGGGCGCCCTGCGCGCCAGGAGCAATGGTTCGGCATCGTGCGGTTCGACGAGCGGTTTCTCGATGAGATCAAGTCCCGGCTGCGGCCGAGCGACGTGATCGGCCGCACGGTCAAGCTGCGCAAGCAGGGCCGCGAGTACGTCGGCCTGTCGCCCTTCACCAAGGAGAAGACGCCCTCCTTCTACGTCAACGACGACAAGGGCCAGTTCTTCGATTTCTCCTCGGGCAAGTCCGGCGATCTGATCAGCTTCCTGCAGGAGACCGAGCGGCTGTCCTTCGTCGAGGCGGTCGAGCGGCTGGCGGCCGAGGCGGGGGTGCCGCTGCCGGCCGTCGATCCCCAGGCCGCCGCCCAGGAGACCAAGCGCCAGGGCCTGCTCGACTGGCTGGAGATGGCCGCCCAGTGGTTCGAGGCCGAGCTGCGCCGCCCCGCGGGGCGCGACGCCCGCGCCTACCTCGAACGGCGTGGCCTGCCGGAGAAGGAATGGGCGCGCTTTCGCCTGGGCTTCTCGCCTTCCGGCCGCACGGCGCTGAAGGACTACCTCGTCGCCAAGGGCGCGCGCCCGGGCGAGCTGGTCGACGCCGGCCTGCTGATCGCGCCGGAAGAGGGTGGCGCGCCCTACGATCGGTTCCGCGACCGCATCATCTTCCCGATCCTGGACGTCCGCGGCCGGGTGGTCTCGTTCGGCGGCCGGGCCATGGATCCGCAGGCCCGCGCCAAGTACCTCAACGGCCCCGAGACCACCGCCTTCCACAAGGGCCACCAGCTCTACGGCCTCTCCGAGGCCCGCAAGATGATCGCCGCCGCGCCATCCGGAGAAGAGCCGCCGCTGCTGGTCGTCGAGGGCTACATGGACGTCATCGCCTGCCAGCGGGCCGGCATCCCGGCCGTCGCGGCCATGGGCACCGCCCTCGGCGAGGAGCAGATGGAGGTGCTCTGGCGACACCATCCCGAGCCCACCCTCTGCTTCGACGGCGACCGGGCCGGGCGCCAGGCCGCCGCACGCGCCATCGACCGCGCCCTGCCGCTGCTCACCCCCGGCAAGAGCTTCAAGTTCGCCATCGTCGAGGGCGGCAAGGACCCCGACGAGGTGCTGCGCGAGCAGGGCCCCGCCGCCCTCAAATCCCAGCTCTCCAAGACCGCGCCCTTCGTCGAGGCCCTGTTCCTGCGCGAGAAGGACCTCGAGCCGCTCGACACGCCCGAGCGCCGGGCCGGCCTGAAGGTGCGCCTGCGCAAACTCGCCGCGACCATCGCCGACAAGGACCTGGCGGCCGAATACAAGGACGAGCTCCTGCGCCGCTACGAGGCGCTCTGGCCGACCGCGGCGCCGGTCAACACCGTCGGCGGCGCGGCGCGGGCCATGTCCCAGCACGGCTGGAAGCAGCGCAAGGCCGTCCAGTCGGGGCCGACGCCCGAGACCCGCGCCGCCACCGAGCGCATGCGCGCCTCGCCCAAGCCGCTGTCGGCGGCGCTCGCCGTCGCCGCCCTGCAGGACCTCAGCCTGATGGGCGACAACATCGAACTCGTCGATCGCTTCGGCTTCGGCGACGAGCGGCTGAAGGACTTCGCCCAGGAGCTGGTGCGCCTGTCCTACGAGGCCGACCACGTCGAGATGGACACCGCCGTGCGCCAGCTGCAGGCGAGGGGCCTCGACCCAAGCTTCCTGCGCGCGCTCGAGCAGGACGCCCGCCGGGCTGGGGTGGCCGCCCCGTTCCTCGATCCGGGCGCCGCCCGCGACCAGGTGCGCGCCCTCTGGAAGCAGGCTTTCGATCTGCTGGTCCGCCTGGAAGCCCTCGAGCGGGCCGTGGCCGAGGCCGCGCGCGACAACGATTTCACCGCCCTGCCGCCGCTCAAGGCCGAGCGCGACCATCTGCGCCGCCTGATCAACTCCGACTGGGCGCACGAGGACGCCGAGAAGCCGGTCCTGCCGCACTGAGGCGCCCGCTGCGGCAAAAGCGCGCGAAGCTCAGCCTTGGGCGCTGTGACGGACATCTGAGGACCCTCTTGCGGGCCTCAATGGACAACCCGGTTCCGTCACGGACTTGACACCGGCGCCTGCGGACGCCATCTCGCATCATGCGGATTTAGCGCGCTGTTGATAGACATCGATTGGGCCGTCACGCCTGCCGGGCGCGCCCCTCTTCGAGAGCTGATGATGTCTCCCTCGATGCGCGGAAATCCCGGTGGTCGCCACCGCTCGCGGTCCGATGCTCGGACGGCGGCGCCGGTTGACGTCTTCTGACGTCCTGGCGCGGGGGAGTGGGCGCGGTCCGCCGGAAACGCAACGTCCAGAACGGGAACAGTTTGCACATAAGACGGGTCGTATCGTCGCGGCCCACTCGCGTGTTGCAGCCTCGCCACCATTTTCGGCCCGCGCCTTGCAGGACGGCGGACCGATTTTCGGAGATTTCGATGAGCACCACTACGGCCGAAGCGGAAACGCCAGAAACCCAGGGCGGCGATGGTCCGCTGCTCGACCTGACGGACGCCGCGGTCAAGAAGTTCATCAAGCAGGCCAAGGCCCGCGGTTACGTCACCATGGACGAGCTGAACAAGGTTCTGCCCTCGGAAGAAGTCACTTCCGAGGCGATCGAGGACACGCTCGCCATGCTCAGCGAGATGGGCGTCAACGTCGTCGAGTCCGAGGAGGACGCCGACGGCGGCGAGGTGGCGGTCCGCGAAGAGACGGCCATGGTCGAGACGACCAAGGAGCCGGCCTACGACCGCACCGACGACCCGGTCCGCATGTACCTGCGCGAGATGGGCTCGGTGGAGCTGCTCTCCCGCGAAGGCGAAATCGCCATCGCCAAGCGCATCGAGGCCGGCCGCGACACCATGATCCGCGGCCTGTGCGAAAGCGCCCTGACCTTCGAAGCGATCATGGTCTGGCGCGAGGAGCTGGCCTCCGGCCGCATCCTGCTGCGCGAAGTGATCGACCTCGAGCAGACCTACGGCGGCCAGATGGCCGACGCCAACGAGCTGCCCGCCGAGGCCGGCATGGCCGACGCCGAGGAGAAGGAAGAGGCCGAGGCCGCCGAGGGCGCGCCGGAAGGCGAGGGCGACGAGGACTTCGACGACGGCGCCGGGCCGACCATCTCGGCCATGGAGGCCGAGCTGCGCGAGGGCGTGATGGCCGTGCTCGACGCCATCGCCTCCGAGTTCGAGAATTTCCGCCTGCTGCAGGAGAAGCTCGTCCTCCAGAAGCTGCAGGGCCAGGACCTCACCGAGGCCGACCGCAAGGCCTTCGACGCCGCGACCACCGCGATCGTCCAGCACCTCAAGGGCCTGAAGCTCAACAACAACCGCATCGAGGCGCTCGTCGAGCAGCTCTATGCGATCAACAAGCGCCTGGTGGGCCTGGAAGGCCGCCTGCTGCGCCTGGCCGACAGCTACGGCATCTCGCGCACCGAGTTCCTCAAGGCCTACTTCGGTCAGGAGATGCGTCCCGACTGGCACGAGCAGGTGAAGAGCCTGGGCGTGCGCTGGACCAAGTTCGCCGAAAACGACCTCGGCCAGATCAACGAGATCCGCTCCGAGATCGCCGCCCTGGCGCAGGAGACCGGCGTCGCCATCGACGACTTCCGCCGCATCGTCCAGACCGTGCAGAAGGGCGAGCGCGAGGCTCGTCAGGCCAAGAAGGAGATGGTCGAGGCCAACCTGCGCCTCGTGATCTCCATCGCGAAGAAGTACACCAACCGCGGCCTGCAGTTCCTGGACCTGATCCAGGAGGGCAACATCGGCCTGATGAAGGCGGTGGACAAGTTCGAGTACCGCCGGGGCTACAAGTTCTCCACCTACGCCACCTGGTGGATCCGGCAGGCGATCACCCGCTCGATCGCCGACCAGGCCCGCACCATCCGCATCCCGGTGCACATGATCGAGACGATCAACAAGATCGTCCGCACCAGCCGCCAGATGCTGCACGAGATCGGCCGCGAGCCGACCCCCGAGGAGCTGGCCGAGAAGCTCGCCATGCCCCTCGAGAAGGTGCGCAAGGTGCTGAAGATCGCCAAGGAGCCGATCTCGCTCGAAACCCCGATCGGGGACGAGGAGGATAGCCACCTCGGCGACTTCATCGAGGACAAGAACGCGGTCCTGCCGATCGACGCGGCGATCCAGTCGAACCTGCGCGAAACCACCACCCGCGTGCTGGCCTCGCTGACGCCGCGCGAGGAGCGCGTCCTGCGCATGCGCTTCGGCATCGGCATGAACACCGACCACACCCTCGAGGAGGTCGGCCAGCAGTTCTCGGTGACCCGCGAGCGTATCCGCCAGATCGAGGCCAAGGCGCTGCGCAAGCTCAAGCACCCGTCTCGGTCCCGGAAGCTCCGCAGCTTCCTCGACAGCTAAGCGGGAAGGGCGGCTTCGGCCGCCCTTTTCATTTGGCCCTCAGGCCACGTTGGCCAGGGCCTCGGCCCGCGCCTTCGCCGTCGCCGTCTGCGGCGTCGCCACGGGCTCGCCGGTGCGCGCGTCGAAGAACGGATTGGTGCGCCAGCTCCCGTCCAGCCGCGCCTTCAGCGTCATGCCGGCGAGCTTGCTCACCAGCTTCCACATCGGCGTCTGGAGGGGCTTCGGCTCGCCCTTCGCCCCGGCGGTGAACACCCGCATCGCCACCGGCCCGAAGTCGGCGTCCAGCGGGCGGGGGTCCTTCTTCAGGCAGGCGGAGACCAGGCCCAGGAACGCGACCTTGGACGACAGGGCGCCGTTGCCGATCGGGGTGTTGCAGCAGGTCGTGTACCAGCGCAGCGGCCCGCGGCCGGTCATCCGCATGCAGGCCAGCTTGTCCGCGCCCTTCGTGAACCTCACCGCCTTGGGCAGGAGCTGGACGATCTCCGAGCCGCCCCGCTCGTCGAGGATCTCCGCCGCCCGGCCGAGGTGATGGGCCCAGGCCTGGCAGTCGCGGCAGTAGCAGACCACGTGGTTGACCGGCGGGCCGGTCTCCACCGTCCCCTGCACGGCCCCGCAGGCGCACTCCAGATGACGAGCCATCGGCGTCTCCTCCAGTCCCGGCAGACGGGGCCAGAGGAACGCTGAAAACTACATCTGTCAACTGGTCGCTGGGGCTCTCCTAGTACCCCGCCGCCTTGCCCACCGGGATCCCGTCCTCGATCTGGTCGAGGTACTCGGAGAGGCCATAGCCGACGAGCTCGCCGCAGCGGTACTCGGTCATGCCTTCGGTAATGCGGGTGGTCAGCTCCACCCCGTCGGGCGTCGTCCGACGGTTGCGCAGCGGGATCAGCGAAGTGACCTTGCCGGTGACCTCATAGCTCTTGCCGCCTTCGGTCTTCACCTTGGCGCGCAGGGCCGTCTGGTAGTCGTTCTCGTCCCAGTCGCTGTCGATGACGCACTCGGTGATCAGGTCGTAGATCCCGTCCCGGAACACCATGCCGCCCTGGCGCGCGCCGCCCTTCCCGTCGCCGATCACCGACAGCATCATCCCAAAGTCGCGGCCGAAGTTCATCGGGCACCAGCGGTACCACTCGATCGCCTGCCAGTGACGCGGGCCCCAGCTCTTGTCGCGCAGCCCATAGCCCGAGAGCTCGAAGCGCTCGTCGCCTACCGTGATGACGCCCTTGGCGGCGCAATGCTGCTCGTAGTGGGCCTTGGCGAAGGATTTCTCGGGGTCGATGTCGAGCGGGCTGCCGTCGGCCTTCACCGTCTCGCCGCCGTACATCGGCGAGACGCCCTCGTACTCGAGGTCCACGGTGCAGGGCACGCTCGGATTGTTGCGGTAGGCGGTCTTGGGATCGGCCATCTCGAACGGCCGTTCCATCAGCAGCGCCTTGCCCGAATAGGTGACCTTCAGCCGCTTGAACGGCTCCTTCACCTCCACCTTCAGCCCGCCGGCCGCGAGCTCCTTGTTGCCCTCGATCGTGGGGCGGCCGAACATGAAGGCGATGCGTCCGTCCGGCAGGTAGATGCAGACGGAGATCTCGGCGTACTTCTCGTTGGGCCGGTTACCGATCCGGAACCAGCCGCCCGTTTTCTTCTCCGGGTCGAAGACGTTGAAGTACATGCTTTCGTTGTAGTTCTTGGCCTCTCCCGGATCGTGCGGATACTCGTCCTGCGGCTCCAGGCGGGTCTTGGTTCCTGCCGGCGTCCTGGCCATTTCCGTACCTTTCCTTCGATCTTTTGCGGAAAGGCTACGCCCCTGACGCAAGGGCCGCCAAGCAAGCTGCGACGGGCGGACCTGGACCGTTTGTCCTAGGCCCGGCCCGCCTTTGCGATGGCGCCCAGATGGTAGGCGCTCGGCTTCGGCGTCCGGCGGAAGGTCTCAAGGTCCACCGCCACCAGGCCGAAGTGCTTGGAGAAGCCCTGCGCCCACTCGAAATTGTCGAGCAGCGACCAGTAGAGATAGCTGTGCACCGGGATGCCCTCGTCCAGGCAGGCGCGCACCCCGTCCAGCGCCTGGTCGATGTAGTCGATGCGCCGCCTATCGTCGTCCGTGCCGATGCCGCTCTCGGTGACATAGATTGGCTTCCCGATCGCCCGGTGCGCCCAGCGGATCGTCTCGGCCAGGGCCTGTGGATAGAACTCGTAGCCCGCCGCCGTCAGCTCCGCGCCGGCCGGCGGCGCCACCATGCCATGGGCGTCGAAGCGGAAGCGGGTGTAGGTCTGCACGCCGGTGAAGTCCGAGTGGCTCTTCGCCATCTCCACCCAGCCGCCATAGAGCTTGGCCTCCATCGCCGGAGCGATGGAGCCTGGCCCCACCGGCTCGATCGCCTGGGTCGTCAGGCTGATCCCCACGGGCAGGCCGCTGCGCGCGGCCTTCATCGCCAGGTAGGCCTTACGATGGGCCTCCAGCAGCAGCGGTTGGCTGATCTCCGGGTCGGCGTAGGCGAGGGCGGTGAACCGCTCCGAACCGGTGGCCCGGCGGGCGGCGGCCAGCATCTGCGCCCGCAGCGGCGAGGACGGCGCGGCCGGCGCCATCACCTGCACCAGCAGCTGGACGTTGGCCTCGTTGAAGGTCGTGGCCATGCCCATGAGGTGGCCGAGCCGCTCGGTGACCTTGGCGCCATAGCGTGCGAAGAGATCCGGCGCGTCGGCCTGCTCCCAGCCGCCGCGAACCGAGAACCACAGGGGCGCGGAGAAGTGGTTGAAGGTGACCACCGGGGTCTGTCCGTGCGCATGGCAGGCCTCCAGCACCCGGGCGTAGTGATCGAGCTCGGCGATGGAGAACTTTCCCGGGCTCGGCTCGATCCGCGCCCATTCGATACCGAACCGGTAGCAGTTGAAGCCCAGAGCGGCGTTGAGCGCGATGTCCTCGGCGAAGCGGTGGTAGCTGTCGCAGGCGTCGCCGGAGCGGTCCTTGTAGACCGTGGGCGTCAGGTTCTCGAGCAGCCAGGTGTCGGAATTGGTGTTGTTGCCCTCGCTCTGGTGGGCCGAGATCGCCGTCCCCCAAAGGAATCCGGGCGGGACCGGCCGCCGCCGCTCGTGCGCCGTCGCCCGCGCGCTGCCTGTCCCGGCGCTCAAGGCCGCCGCCGCCCCCATCAGCGTCCGCCGATCCATCATGGCGCCTGTCCTCCCGTCGCGCCGGAAGCTGGCCTTGCGCCGATCCACCCGTCAATCCTCACTCAGGAAGGAGTGAATATAAGAAGGCGCGCAGCCCCGCTTGATCCCGCCGCCGCGCCGGCCCTAAACGGGCGCCGACGAACGGGGTCGCCATGACAACTCAGCGGATCAATCGCGCGCCATACATCGCAGCGCTCGCCTTCGTGGCGGTCGCCGGCCTGCTCTATGTGAAGTGGCTGCCCTACTGGAACCGCGCCTTCGTGGCCGCCGCCCAGCACGCCATCGGCAAGTCCATCCTCACCGCCGGCGCGGACCATCCCCCGGCCCCTTCGCTGCAGGCCGCGCTCGCCTATGCCCTGGCCTACGGCAAGGCCATCTGGCAGGCCATGGTGCTGGGGCTCGTCCTCGGCTCCGGGGTCCAGGCCCTGCTGCCGCGCGAGGCCGTGCAGCGCCTGCTCGGCGGCAAGGGCTTCGGCAGCGCCCTGGCCGGCGGCCTCCTCGCCCTGCCGGGAATGATGTGCACCTGCTGCGCCGCCCCGGTGGTCGCGGGCCTGCGCCGCCAGCAGGCCGCCGCCGGCGCGGCCGTCGCCTTCTGGCTCGGCAACACGGTGCTCAACCCCGCCACTCTCGTGTTCACGGGCTTCGTGCTCGGCTGGCATTGGACGGCCCTCCGCCTAGCCCTGGGCGTGCCCATGGTCTTCGGCCTCGGCTGGCTGGTGAACCGCATGACCACCGCCCGCGAGGCGGCCCAGGCGCAGGCCGCGCTCTCCGACCTGCCGGTCGAGCCCGCCCAGCCGCCGCTGCGCCGGTGGGCGAGCCTGCTCGGCCGGATGACTGTGCGCCTCGTGCCCGAATACGTGGTCCTGGTGCTTGTCCTCGGCTTCGCCCGCGCCTGGCTGTTCCCGGCGATCGGGCCCGAGGTCGGCAATCACCTCGGCTGGATCCTCGCCTTCGCCGTCGCCGGCATGCTGTTCGTAATCCCCACCGCCGGCGAGGTGCCGATCGTCCAGGCCATGCTGAAGCTCGGCGTCGGCGCCGGGCCGGCCGGCGCGCTGCTGATGACCCTGCCGCCGATCAGCCTGCCGTCCCTGGCCATGCTCAGCCGCTCGTTCCCGCCGCGCGTCCTGGCCGTGATCGCCGGCGCGGTCGTGCTGTTCGGCCTCGCCGCCGCCGGCTTGGCCATCGCCCTGGGGTTCTGAGGCCCTGCCTAGCGCCAGCCGTAGTTGAAGCTGACGCTGATCCGCTCCGAGCGCGCCTGGTTGGTCGTCACCTCGTGGCGCAGCCAGCTTTCCCACATGTAGATCGTGCCCGGCTGCGGCGTCAGATAGACGAACGGCTGCACCTCTTCGGGCGCATCCGTGCGCCGGGTGGGCGCGGCCATCATGTAGGGCAGGCGCGGATCCTCGATCTTCAGCGCCGAGGCCCCCTTGGGCGTGCGCACATAGATCGTCCCGGAGATCACGCTGTGCGGGTGGATGTGGCTGGTGTGGCCCGCGCCCGGCTTGAGGACGTTGACCCACAGGCTGTCCAGCTTGAGCTTGCCGCCGCCCAGGTCGAATGCCAGGGCGTCGGCGAAATCGCGCGCGTGCCGATCGAGTTTGCGTTTCAGGTCTGCGAATACGCTGGCCCTGAGCGGCAGGTCGTTCAGCGAGGCATAGGAGGTGTAGCCGCCATAGGCGTGCGCCTTGCACCAGGCCTGTCCGGCGCGGTCCTCATCGGCCAGCATCTGGCACGCCTGCTCTAATTCGGCGTTGAAATTTTCGAACGACCGGTCCGTGCTAAGCGTCGCTTCATAGATCGGAGTCGCGAATAGGGGACGGAGCGCCATGTCTCGGCGCTAAACGGCCCGACATGGATTGTCAAAAGGCGCGGGCGAAGTGGCGGTCTCAGCCGCGGTCCGCTAGACATTGTTCAACGAACGCTCCGCGCAATGACGCGGGGACGATTGGGGGGAGACGGATGAAGAGGATTGCGGCCGCGCTTGCCGTTGCGGGCGTTGTGATCGGCGGTCAGGCGCTCGTCGCGGGCTCGGCCATGGCGGCGCCGGCGAAGGCGAAACCCCAGGCGGGCAAGGCGAGCCAGGCGCTCGCCTACCGGGCGCCCCGCGGACCGGACAAGGTCCACCCCGACCTCAATGGCGTCTGGCAGGTGATGAACACGGCCGGCTGGAACGTCGAGCCGCATCCGGCCAGCGCCGCCCTGCAGATGCGCCCCGGCCCCTTCGGCCCCGTGCCGTCCAGGGAGGTCCTGGCGCTCGGCGCGGTGGGCGCCGTGCCCGCCGGCCTGGGCGTCGTCGAAGGGGGCGAGATTCCCTACACGGCCGAGGCTCGCAAGACACGCGACGAGAACCGCGCCGACTGGATCCACAAGGATCCCGAGATCAAGTGCTACCTGCCCGGCGTGCCGCGCGCCAACTACATGAGCCACCCCTTCCAGATCTTCCAGTCCGACAAGCAGCTGCTCATCGCCTACGAGTACGCCGGCGCGGTCCGGAACCTGCTGTTCACCGATCCCGGCCCGGCCCCGATCGACAGCTGGATGGGCCAGTCGGTCGCCCACTGGGAAGGCGACACCCTGGTGGTCGTGGTCACGGGCCAGAACGACTCGAGCTGGCTCGACCGGGCCGGCAACTTCCACTCCGCGGACATGAAGGTCGTCGAGCGCTACACGCCGGTCTCGGCCAACGTCATGCGCTACGAGGCCGAGATCACCGATCCCTCGGCCTTCACCCGGCCGTGGAAGATGAGCATGAACCTCTACCGCCACGTCGGCGAGGACGCCCAGCTCGGCCAGTTCAAGTGCGTCGAGTTCGTCGAAGAGCTCATGTACGGCCAGTATCGCAAGGAACCGCTGAAGTGATCGGCGCCTGCATGGGCGCCGATGTACGCCAAGCTCGGGCTCATGTAGGTTTTCCCCAACAAGAAGACGTCAGCATTGGCGCTGGAGGCGCACCATGAATTTCCGTCGTTTCAACCTTCCCACCGTTTTCGGCGCGGGCCTTCTCGCCGCCGCCGCGATCGGCGTCGGCCAGGCCGCCGCCCACCACGCCTTCTCGGCCGAATTCGACGGCAAGGCGCCGGTGCTGCTGCGCGGCAAGGTGACCAAGGTCGAGTGGATCAACCCGCACGCCTGGGTGCATGTCATGGCCGCCGGCCCCGACGGCCAGGCCCGCGAGTGGATGGTGGAAGGCGGCACGCCCAACACCCTGCTGCGCGCCGGCATCGACCGCAATTCGCTGAAGCCCGGCACTGAGGTGATCGTCCGCGGCTACCAGTCCAAGGACAAGGCCTGCACCCCGGTCTGCAAGGCCAACGGCCGCGACGTGACCTTCACCGATGGCCGCAAGGTGTTCATGGGCTCCTCCGGCACCGGCGCGCCGAAGGACGGTTCGGACCCGAACGAGAAGTAGGCCCTTCAGCTCTGGAGAGCGCGGAACGGGGAGCCTTCGGGCTCCCCGTTTTCGTTTGCGCAGGTTCGTTTGCGCAGGTTCGTTTGGGCAGGCGCTAGCGGGCGCCGTTGGCGCGGGCCAGCACCTTGGCCGCGATCCCGACCCCGGCCATCGAGGCCACCGCCAGGCCGGCCCCTACGGCGAAGGTCGCCGGTGGGCCGATGGCGTCCCACAGCTCCCCGGCCAGCAGGCTGGCGGCCAGGGTGGCAATGCCGGTGACGAGGTTCAGCGCCCCGAACCCGGTGCCCCTCAGGTCGGGCGGAGCGGTGTCGGCGACGAGGGCGCTAAGCAGGCCCTGGGTGAAGCCCATGTGCAGTCCCCACAGCACCAGGCCCAGCGCGACCCCGACCAGCGAGGGGGCGAAGGCCAGCGCCAGGTCGGCGAGGACGAGGAGGGCGATGCCGGCCAGGAACAGCCCCTGGCGCCCCAGCCGGTCGGAGAGCGCGCCCGCCGGATAGGCCGACAGCGCATAGACGATGTTCATCACCACCAGCACCATCGGGGCGAAGGCCTCGCTGAGCCCCAGAGAGCGGGCGCGCAGGATCAGGAAGGCCTCTGAGAAGCGGGCCAGGGTGAACACCGCCGCCACCGCGGTCACCAGCCAGAAGGCCAGTCCCAGGCGCTTCAGCTCCGAGGGCCGCAATGGGAACTTCGCTCGCCCGCCGTTCCGCTTCACCTCGGGCTCGCGCACCGCGAAGACGATCAGGCTCACCGAGGCGATCGCCGGGATGACGGCGATCCAGAACACCAGCCGGAAGTTGTCGCGCGTCGCCAGCATGAGCAGCACCGCCAGCCCCGGCCCCACGAAGGCGCCAATGGTGTCCAGGGTCTGGCGCAGGCCAAAGCTCGCCCCCCGCGCCCCGTCCGGGGCGATGTCGGCGATCAGGGCGTCGCGCGGCGCGCCGCGCACGCCCTTGCCGATGCGGTCGACGAAGCGCGCCGCCACCAGCCAGCCCACCGATCCGGCAAGCGGGAAGGCCGGCTTGGTGAGCGCCGCGATCCCGTAGCCCAGCGCCGCCAGCAGCTTGCGCTTGCCCAGCCAGTCCGACAGGGCGCCGGAGAAGATCTTGGTGATCAGGGCGGTGGACTCGGCCACCCCCTCGATGGCCCCGACCGTCAGGGCCGAGGCCCCCATGACACTGACCAGATAGACCGGCAGCAGGCCGTGGATCATCTCCGAGGAGACGTCCATCAGCATGGAGACGAAGCCCAGCGCCCAGATGCTGGCGGGCACGAGGCGGATGGCCCGTGGAGACTTGGCGGCGGCTTCGGCCATGGGATCCTTGCGAACTCGACGGGCGAGGACCGATGCTCTATCCGAGCCAGGGGGGAGGTCCAGCCCTTGTTGACCTATCTTTGGATCGCGTTCGGCGGCGCGCTCGGCAGCGTGGCCCGCTACGCCTGCTCCAGCGCCGCGGCCCACGCCTTCGGCGAGACCTTTCCGTGGGGCACCTTGATCATCAACGTCGGCGGGTCGTTCGTGATCGGCCTGTTCGCGACCCTCACCGGGCCGGACGGCCGCTGGCTGGTCCCGCCCGACGCGCGCCTTTTCGTCACCGTCGGGGTCTGCGGCGGCTTCACCACCTTCTCCAGCTTCAGCCTGCAGACGCTGAACCTGATGCGCACGGGGGAGCTCGGCGCCGCGGCCGGCAATGTGGCCGGCTCGGTCGTCCTGTGCATGCTCGGGGTCTGGGCAGGCTACGTCGCCGGCGCTCTCATCAACCAGGCCCTCGCCAACGCCGTCCGGGGAGGCTGACATGCCGTCCGTCCAAGAGGCCGTCCTGCTGCGTGTGTTCGTCGGCGAGCGCGCCCGCCACGCCGGCCACCCGCTCTACGAGGCCATCGTGCGCGCCGCCCGCGACGCGGGCCTGGCCGGCGCCACCGTGCTGCGCGGCGTCATGGGCTATGGCCGCGGCGGCCGCATCGAGAGCGCCAAGATTCTCGATCTCTCGGACGACCTGCCGGTGGTGGTGGAGATTGTCGACGCCGAAGCCCGCATCGAGGGGTTCCTGCCGATCCTCGAGACCATGATCGGCCCCGATCCGCGCCAGGGTCTCGTCACCCTCGAGAAGATCCGGGTCCTCAGGCCTTAGCCAAAGCACTGAACAACCGGTTTGTTCTGTCGCCTTGCGGCGCCTCCTAGGGTAAGACTGCCCAGGGATTCCTGTATTGTGCTCGATTGATTTCAAAGAAGAAATAGAGGGGGGATGCTTTGATACGTGAAGTCTTGGTCTGGCTGCAGACCGAGCTCGGGAAAGGGACGGGCGACACCGCCCAGTCCTGGAGCGAGGCGCTCCTGGGCTCGCTGAACTTCTGGGGCCTGCTCGAAGGCACCCACCTCATCTCGCTGATGCTGTTCGCCGGCACGATCTTCGTGGTCGATCTGCGGCTGCTGGGCGTCACCTTCCGGCGCACGCCGGTCTCGGTGGTCAGCGACCGGGTGCTGCCGCTGACGGTCGCCGGCTTCCTGATGGTGATCGCCACCGGCCTGCTGCTGTTCTTCGCCAAGCCACTGTTTTATTATCATAATCTGTGGTTCCGGGCGAAGATGGTCTTCCTCGTCCTGGCGATGATCAACATCGCCGTCTTCCACTTCCGTGTGCAGCGTAATCAGGCCGCCTGGGACGGCTACGAGCGGCCGCCTGCCTCGGCGCGCGCCTCGGCGGCGCTGTCGCTGCTGGCCTGGCTCTGCGTCATCACCATGGGCCGCTTCATCGCCTACGACTGGTTCGAATGCGGCAAGCCGATCCCGCACCTCGTCAACGTCCTGCAGGAGTGCAAGGTCTCGGAGAAGGGCGCGGTCGACAAGGAGGACATGACGAAGCTGAGCGGGGCCACGGTGAGCGGGGGGCAGGGGCAATGAAGCTGACGTTCGAATACTTCTTCCCGGCGCTGCGGCCCTGGGTGGTCAACCTGGTCAACGTCTGGCCGGCCTACATCATCAAGCCGCAGTTCGCGGCCTGGGAGGTGCTGCACATCCTATCCCTGGTGCTGCTCGGCGGCGCGGCCATCCTGATGAACCTGCGCCTGATCGGCGCCGGCATCACCGACGAGCCGCCCTCGGTGGTCTACCGCAACCTGCGCCGTTGGCAGGACGTCGGCGTCATCGGCATCGTGGTCTCCGGCATCCTGATCGGCATGGCCAACGCCGAGCGGCTCTACGATTCCACCGCCTTCGTCGTGAAGATGCTGGCCCTCGTCGCCGGAGTCATCCTGACCTATGGCGCGAGCCGTCCCGTCGCCCGCGACGAGGGCGCCGTCGGCCCTGGCGCCAGGCTCTCCCTGCTGGTCGGCGGCGCGCTCTTCGTGCTCGCCATTGGCGTCTTCGTCACCGGGGCCCTGATCAACGTCGGCCTGTTCCACGTGCTTACCGCCGCCGCCCTCCTGGTGCTGGCGGTGACGCGCGGGCGGTTGCGCTGGATCTATCTCGCCGGCCTCCTGGCGCTGATCGCGGTGCAGAGCTTCATCACCCACGCGATGATCCAGCCCGACGACCTCGCCAGGCTGGATCCGGTGAACAAGACCTTCTTCGTGCTGTTCTCGGTGTGGATCTTCGGCGCCGCGGCCGTGCAGCTTTTCGCGCGCCGGGCGGACGGGGACACGGCGGGGCCGCTGGCCAAGGCGATCGGCTACGCCACCATCCTGGTGTGGATCACCGGGGCGGCCGCCGGCCGCTGGATCGCCTTCGCCTGACGTGAAAGGAGGGCGGGGCCGCCGGCCGGCGGCCCCGTCGCCTTCAGCGGGTCTGGATGTCCATCAGCGAGCGCCACATCTCGTCGGCGACCTTGATGGTCCCGAGGTTGGCGCTGAACTGGTGCTTGGCCTCGATCTGCTCGACGGCCTCGGCGGCGTAGTCGATGTCAGAGCTCTGATCGCCCATCCGCGCCGTGCGGGCGGCCGAGGCATCGAAGCGCTGCGAGGCGGCCATCAGGCCGTAACGGGCGACAGTGAGCGGATCCATGGTCCTCTCCCAGGTTCGCCGCCAACCTAGACGGGCAGGGTTAAGCCTTGAGCCACCAAGGATGGTGAACCTTCCGTTGCCGGGGAGTAGTCTTCGCGCGGGGCGTCAGCGGAAGGAGAGTCTCCGAATGCTCAGAGCGATCACCCTCGGCGCCGCGATTGGCCTGGCGGCCGGCGCCGCCTTCGCCCCGTCGGCCTTTGCCCAGTCGACCTTCGACCCCACCGTCACCAGCATCTGCATCGAGCCTGGCGGCCGCACCCTGCCGGCCACCTGCCGCGCCCAGCCCTCGCACATCGACCCGCGCGAGGACATCTGCCAGTGCCTGGACGGCGGCCAGCAGGTGACGATCTCGGTCTGCCCACCGGGCGTCCGGCCGCCGGCCGAGAGCGCCGCCTACGAGCGCGCCCGCGCCGAGGCGGTGAAGAACGGCAGCGTGGTCGGCGCGACCTGGCAGGGCCGGCCGATGTGCGTCGCGCCGCGCAACCCCGCCCGCTAGGCGCAGGCGGCTACTTGCCGAGCGCCGCGTAGACCATCTTCTGGAACACCGGCAGCACCATGCGTCCGCCCATCCGCTGGCCGGTGGCGAGCTGCGAGGCGCTCTCCGGCTCCAGGGGCATGGAATCCTGGATCAGATAGATCAGGACCATCTCCTCCTTCGGGTCGGCCAGCCACCAGGTGCCGAAGGCGCCCGGCCAGCCGAAGCTGCCGTTGGAGCCGGCGCCGACCATGGCCTGCTTCTCCTCGTCGAGGATCGTCGACACGCCCAGGCCGAAGCCCTGCGCATCCCAGAACGGGAAGCCCATGAAGGGGATCTTCCGCTGGGCGTCCGTCAGCCGGTTGGCGGTCATCAGCTCGACCGTCTGCGGCTTCAGGAGGCGCACGCCGTCCACCTCGCCCTTGCCCAGCAGCATGCGGGCGAACTTCAGGTAGTCGTCGGCCGTGGAGATCAGGCCGCCGCCGCCGCCTTCGAAGGCCGGGGCCTTGCTCGGGTGGGGCAGGGAGACGTCCTCGAGCGGCCCGGCTTCGGCCGGCGCCTTGTAGAGCTTGGCCAGGCGCTCGCGCTTCTCCGGCGGCGCCCAGAAGAAGGTGTCGTCCATGCCGAGCGGGGCGAAGATCCGCTCGCGCAGCACCTCGCCCAGCGGCTTGCCCTCGATCCGCGCCACCAGGAAGCCCAGCACGTCCGTGGCGTGGCTGTAGTGGAAGCGATCGCCCGGCGGATAGCTCAGCGGCAGGCTGCCCAAGGCCGCCAGCCATTCGTCCGGCGTCATGGCGTTGACCAGCGGCGAGCCCAGCCGCTCCTCGTGGGCGTGGGCGATCGGCCCCACCGAGGTGAAGCCGTAGGCGAGGCCCGCGCGGTGGGTCATCAGGTCCTCGACCGTGATGTCGCGCGCCGCCGGGCTCGTCTGGTCGATCGGCCCGGTGGCGTCGGCCAGAACCTGCATGTCCGCGAACTCCGGCAGCCACTTGGTCACCGGGTCCTCCAGCTTCAGCTTGCCTTCCTCGAGCAGCATCAGGGTGGCGACCGAGGTGACCGGCTTGGTCATCGAGGCGATGCGGAACAGGGTGTCCCGCGTCATCGGGACCTTGCCCTCGAGGTCGCGGTGGCCGATCGCGTTGACCTGGGCGATCTCGCCCTTCCGCCAGACCAGGGTCACGAAGCCGGACAGCAGGCCCTGGTCCGCGACGCCCTGCAGCGCCGGCGGGATCTGCGCCAGAGCCTCCGGATTGAGCCCGCCCGTTCCCTGATCGCCGTACATCCCGTGTCCTCCCGCGCCGGTTATCGGCGTTCAGGAGCATTGACGCAGGCTGACGCGCGGCCCGTCAAGCGCGGCCTACTGCGGGGTGGGCGCCTCGTAGGTGGCCATCATCTCGCCCTTGGCGATGGTGTGGCCCTTGAGCGCGTTCAGCAGCTCATTCAGCGGCGTGTCGGCGTCCATCGGCAGGAAGTCGTCGAGGGCGAAGATCTGGAAGTAGTAGCGGTGCACGCCGTGGCCGGCCGGCGGCCGCGGCCCGAACCAGCCGTAGCCGCCCATGTCGTTCTTGCCCTGGATGGAGGCCTGGGGCGTCACCGGCTGCTCGGTGTTCGGCAGGCCGGCGTCGAGGTGGGTGACGCCGCCCTCGATGTTCCAGATCATCCAGTGGACGAACGGCAGCTCACGCGGGGCGTCGGGGTCCTCGACGATGATCGCCCAGGCCTTCACGTCCGGCACGTTCGACCAGCGCAGCGGCGGCGAGACGTTGTCGAAATAGGCGGAGTGCTGGTCCGCCAGGCGGCCGTCGGCGCCCTGGGCGGTGGAGGTGATCGTCACGCCCGTGGGCAGGATCGGATCGACCTTCATGATGGTGATGGCTTCGCCAGAGTGTTCCGGCATGGCGCGGTCTCCCGATGATGGCTGCCTCCTCCTAACCACGGCGCGGCGGCGCGGGTTGCCGGAACGAGCGGGGGAAATCCTTGCTGCGCTGCACATGAGAGGGAGGCGCATTTACCCGCGCCGCGCGCCCCCGCGCACGGACTTCCCCTTTGCCGCGCAAGGCGTTGCGGCTGACCGACGCAGAACGCCTTGACCCAGGGTCAACGACGCTGCAGCGCCGCATTGAAAGCCCCGGTCATCATGCGTATATGCGCGACCGGCCGCACCTGCGGCTGTCGGGAAGGATCGAGACCACCCATGCTCGTGACCTTGATGAAGGCGAAGCTGCACCGCGCCACGGTGACCCAGGCGGACCTGGACTACGAAGGCTCGATCGCCATCGACCGCGATCTGCTGGACGCCTCCGGCATCCTGCCGCACGAGCAGGTGGACGTGCTCAACATCACCACTGGCGCCCGCTTCACCACCTACGCCATCGAGGCCCCGCGCGGCTCGAAGGTGATCGGCGTCAATGGCGCCGCCGCCCGCCTGGTGCAGAAGGGTGATAAGGTGATCGTCGTCACCTACGGCATGCTGCCCTCGGAGGAAGCCCGCAACTATGCGCCGACCGTGGTCCTCCTCGACGAAGGCAATGAGATCAAGAAGGCGGCCTGACGCCGTCTCTGGGGCCGTCTCTGGCGCCGTCTCTGAGGCTATCTTCGGGGCCGGCCTTTCGCTGCTGGCCCTGGCGGCCCTCGCCGCCTGCTCCCCCACCGCGCCCAAGGGCGTGAAGAAGGACAAGCTCGACGCCGCCGTGTCGGACGCCATCGGCGATCCGGCCAGCTGCCTCGTCATCGCCGACAAGGCGAGCGGCCGGGTGCTCTACCGCTACAACACCGCCACCGTCTGCGCCCGCATGCTGCCGGCCTGCGACAGCCCGGGCGCGCGCACGGTCAAGGACCTCGCCGACGTCACCGCCAAGGACGGCCAGGCGCGGCGTCTGTCCTGCAACACCGCCGCCGACGGCTCGCGCGGCGTCGCCTGGGCCTCCGGCGTCCTGCCCAGGAAGGGCTACGTCTACGCCGCCGTCATGGAGGGCACGCGGACCTTCCCCGGCCTGATGATGGCCGAGCGCATCGAGCCGCGCCTCAAGGACCTCGGCCTGGACTGAGCCCTACCGGGCGAGCTCGTAGAGCCCGGTGATGTCGACCCGCACCTGCATCTCGCCGGGCGACACGGCGGTCTCGGCGCGGAAGCTCGCCTTGGGCGCGGCCATCATGATCGGCGAGGGCGGCCGCACGTCGAAGCTCGTGCCTTCGCTCAGGTTGACCAGCCGCAGCACCGGCCGGCCCACCGCCTTGGCGTAGAGGTCAGCCTTGGCCTGCAGGGCGCGCACCGCCGCCAGCCGCGCCGCATTCTCCGCCGCCGTCGGGTCGAGCAGGCCGAAGCTGATCGAATTGACGTTGGTCGCCCCGGCGCCCACCGCCGCGTCCACCGTCTGGCCGAGGCGCTTCAGGTCGCGGGCGGTGATCGTCACCTGGTTGGAGGCCTGGTAGCCGGTCAGCCGCGGCGGCTGGTTCTGCTCGTAGGCGTACTGCGGATTGACGCTGAGCTGGGAGGTGCGCAGATCGCGCTCGGCGAGGCCGGCCCGCTTCAGCGAGGCCATCACCCTGGCCATCTGGTCGGCGTTGGCGGCCAGCGCCTGGGCCGCGCTCGGGGCGTCTGTGGTCACGCCCAGGGTGATGGTCGCCATGTCCGGGACCACCTTGGCCTCCCCATAGGCCGAGAGGCTGAGGGTGGTGGCCTGGAAGACGGCGTCGGCGGCCGAATCCGGGGCCGGGGCCGGGGCCGATTGCGCGAGGGCGGCGGGCGCCGCGGCGCCCATCAGCGCCAGGCTAAGGGCGCCGGCGCGAAGCAGGGTCTTCATCGGTGTCTCCATCGAAGATCGGCGACCAAGTTCGCAAGGCCAAGCTGAACGCAAGCTTTAAGGCCCGTGCAGCCCATGGTAACCGCCGGGAACGCTGCGGGGGCCCGTAGCTCAATGGTTAGAGCCGGCCGCTCATAACGGTCTGGTTGCAGGTTCGAGTCCTGCCGGGCCCACCAGCGCCTATTCTTGCGGCGTGGGCCGTGGCGCTACCGATGTAGGCTGCCCACCGTCCGCATCTGACGCTCGGCGGGACCGTCCTTACCCGCGGAACTGGCGATTCAGCTTGCGCATGCCGCCGATCCACCGACCGTAATCGGCCGTCTTGTTGCGCATGTACTGCAGGACCTCGGGGTGCGGCAGGATCAGGAACTCCTCCCGCTCCAGGCACCCCACGGTGACTTCCGCCAGCTCCTCGGGCTCCATCATCCCGTCGATGGAGGCGACGCCGTCCGGATTGCCGGCGGTCATCGCGGTGCGCACCGCCTGGGGGCAGAGCACCGAGACCTTGATGCCGTCATCGCCGTGCGTGATGGCCAACCATTCGGCCAAGCCGACGGCGGCGTGCTTGGTCACCGCGTAGGGCGCCGAGCCGATCTGCGATAGCAGGCCCGCCGCGGAGGCGGTGTTCAGCAGGTAGCCGCCGCCGCGGGCGACCATCCGCGGCACCAGGTGGCGGGCGGCCCAGACGTGGGCCATGACATTGATGTCCCAGATGCGCTGCCAGTCGGCGTTGGCGGCCTCCGCGCCACCGCCCACGCCGATGCCCGCGTTTGAGCAGAAGAGGTCGATCGGGCCGATGTCGCGCTCGACCGTCTCGATGAGGCCGGCGATCTCGTCTTCCCGTGCGACATCGACGCGGAATGCGACGCCGCCAATGCCCGCTGCAGTGGCCTTGGCCCCGGCCTCGTCGCGGTCCGCGCAGACCACAGCCTTGGCGCCCTCGGCCGCGAACCGCTGAGCCAGCGCCCGGCCGATACCGCTCGCCGCGCCGGTGACGACGATGACCTTGTCCTTCAGTTCCATGGCGTTCCCTCTTCCTGACCCGACGCTTAGCGGGGATGGCCGCCGGACGCCACGGCGCGGTGCGGCTCGGAAGAGCGCGCTTGAGGTCGGCTGGAGGCGCGCCAACTTCCCTCTTGAGGCTTGGCCTGGCCACTCGGCCGGCTCTGCCGCAGGTCTGCGCGGGACGGTCGTCAGGACGGCAACGACGCTGATGCGCCCTCGGCCAAACGCCCGGCGGCAGCTCAAGAGCTGAGGAAGGCTTCAAGCTCCGCCATGAAGCCTTCGAGCTGATCGTGGTGGACCCAATGGCCGGCGTTCTCGAAATTGACGAGCCGGGCGTTGGCGAAATGCCTGATGCGCCCGTCGATCACTGGATCAGAGGCCCAGGAGTCTGCGCCGCGCACCAGCAACACAGGCGCCGTGATCTTGGCCCAGAGACGATGCTGGTCTTCGTGCGAGAGGCCGCCTACGCCACCACCCCAGCGCGTTGCGTTGTCGAATTTCCAGGAATAGGTCCCGTCTTCGTTCTGCTGGACCCCGTGCACCGTGAGGTGGCGCGCCTGCTCGGGGCTGAGGTGGGCATTCTCCTCGGCCATCCGCGCGACGGCGTCCTCCAGGCGTGCATACCGGCGCGCAGTGCGTCCAGAGTTCTGCCGACGGTCCGCCACCCAGGCGCGCAACCGCTCGTCGACAGCGCGTTTGGCCTGCTCGGCCATGACCCGAGGAGAAGGTCCAAGGCCTTCGATGGCCACGAGCTTGGCCACAGAGTCCGGAAACGCACCGCCGTAGTTCAAGGCAATGCCCGCGCCGAGCGAATGAGCGACCATGGTGACTGGAGCGGCCGTCTTCTGGTGGATGAGCTGGGCCAGATCGTAGACGTAGGCCCCCATGTCATAGCCACCCCCGACGGCCCAGGCGCTGTCGCCATGTCCGCGGAGGTCCGGAGCGATCACGTGATAGCGGTCGCGCAGCCGCTGTGCGACCCAGTCCCAGTTCCGGCAGTGATCCTGGCCGCCGTGCACCAGCACCAGCGGTGGCGCATCGCTGTTGCCCCAATCGACGTAGTGCAGCCGCAGGCGCTGAGAGAAGTAAAAGTGTGACGTGGGACCAGCCATGCCGCTGTTTAGGCCAGGCGCCGATCACCTTGCCACCCTCAAGTGTCCGCCGCAGCGGCAGCCGGGTGTGTGCGGGGCTGACGGCCTGAGGCCGCCGCGTCGAGCCTCGCCTAATCGGCCTTGCCGCTCGTCCGCCGGCGCCGGCCGCCGCTCAGGTGCAGGATGGCGAGCGCCGCGCCGGCGAGGCCGGTGGCGATCAGCACGGCCGGCGGCGGTCCGCGGCGCCCCGTGTGCACCACGTAGCGGTGGAAATCGGTCCCGTCGGAGGCCCACCAGGCGCCCGAGGGCTTATGGAAGCCGTGGTCGGCGAAGCTCTCGGCGCTGGCCCGGGCCAGGTCTGCGGCGTCGGACGCCGTGCGGCCGCTGGCGACGCGTTCGCGACGCGGGCGAATGACCTTGGGATCGTCGGTCAGCTTCCAGGATTCCCGGGTGACGTTGAACACGCGCCCCAGGGTCGGGCCCGCCGAGTGGACGGGCGCGTGTCGGAGAAAGCGGTCGAAGCGGCGCGACATGCGACAGGAAGTCCCTAGTGGGCGGTTCTGATCCGCGAGCCGTCGACGGCGGGCCTCGGCGGGTCTACGTCGGGGGACGCGAGCATCGGGTCTCCATGAAAGCCATCATCGATCTTAAAGGCGCCTCGGGCGCGACTTACCGGTTCCGGCTGTGGCCGCAAGGCGCGGCGCACCCACCGATGGCCGGCAACTATGCCTGCATCCGCATGCGCGGCGAAGAGGCCGAGATTCTCGGCGTCGGCGAGGCGCTCGACCTGTCGCGGCTACACGAGGCGCTTCCCAAGCGCGTGCGCGAGGCCGCGCCGCTGGTCTACACGCGCCTGAACGTGGCCAGGGCGACGCGCACCGCCGAGCACGAGGACCTCCTCGCCGCCCACGGTCCGGTGAAGCTGCGCGAGCGCGCCTGACGCACCGCTGACCGGAGTCCTCCCGGCGGCCCGACGGAAATACATCGTGAGACGATGGAACGGCGCGCGGCGCCTGGCCGTTTGCCGCCTTGGGTGGATCACGCGGGCGCGGCAGCGCCCCTGCCAGGACATCGCCATGCGCGCATGCCGCCTGGGCGGCCTTGTGGCCGCCGTCACCACCCTCGTCCCCGCGGCGGCGCTCGCCCAGGCGCAGCCACCTCAGAAGCCGCCTCAGGCGGACTCCCCCAGCAAGCCGCCCGCCGAGCACCTCCTCGGCGACTGGGCCGCTGGCCCCGCGGCGACGGGGGTCGAGCTCTCCCTCGAGTACAAGGGGGAGGTGGTCGGCAACCTCTCCGGCGGCCATGGCCACGGCCTCGACTATTCGCACCTGATCCTCGGCGAGGCGGCCCTCGACGGCGCGAAGCTGTGGAACTTGAAGGGCTTCAAGCTGTACGCCGCCTTCGCCAACGTCGCCGGCAACAGCCTGTCCGCCGACACCCTGGGCGACGACTTCCTGGCCGTGCAGGACGCCTATGTGCCGAACGTCACCGTCGGCGCACGGCTCGCCTGGCTCTACGGCGAGCAGTCCTTCGCCGGCGACCGGGTCAATGTCGCGGCCGGCCGGCTGCCGGTGCACCGCGACTTCGCCCGTTCGGACTTCTACTGCCGGTTCATGTCCACCGCGATCTGCGGCGGGCCGCACACCCTGCCGGCGCAGCCCGCCTTCACCGACCTGCCGTTCGCCACCTGGGGCGCGCGGGCTCAGGTCAAGCTCGGCGGCGGCCTCTCGACGACCCTCGGCGCCTACGAGGTCAATCCCAAGCACGGGGGCCCCTCGGGGCTGAACTGGTCGACGGGCGGCTCGACGGGCACGCTCTACCCCGTCGAGCTCGCCTTCGCGCCGGGGGGCAAGTCCGCGCGCCTGCCCGGTCACTACAAGCTCGGCTGGATGTACGACACCTCGGCCTATCCGGACCTCTACGCCGACGCCGCCGGCCAGCCGATCGCCGTCAGCGGCCGGCCGGGGCGCTCGCATCGCGGTCGACCGACCGGCTATGCGCTGTTCGACCAGATGCTGGTGCGGCACGGCAGGGGGAAGACCGCCGGCCTCGTGGCCTTCGGCGGCTACGTGCGGTCCGACCCGGCCACCTTCCGGCTCGCCCAGCTGTCGTTCCTGGGCCTGTCGGACGAGGGGCTGGTCGCTTCGCGCCCGAAGGACGTCGCCGGTCTGCTCGTCGCCCATACCCAGGTCAGTTCATCGCTCAGCCGCACCGAGCGCCTGCAGGCCGCCCTCGGCGAGCCGTTCACCGGCGGGGTCGACGGCGTCCAGCGGTCAGAGTGGGTGGTGGAGGCGAACTATGCCGTCCACGTGCGCGACGGGCTCACCCTGATGCCCGATGTCCAGTGGGTGCGCTGGCCCGGCGCGATCCGCGGCCACGGCGACGCCCTGGTGCTCGGCGCGCGGGCCGACATCCACTTCTGAGCTCAGCAGGGCGCGAGCGTCACCAGGCCCACGGTGTTGAAGACGATCAGCCCGGTGAAGCCGACGCTCGTCAACAGGGCGACCATGGCCAGGAAGCGGGTGCGCCCTTCGCCGATCTCGACCATCGCCCCGCGGCCGCCCTCGTGCTCGTGGCGCGTCCGCCGCCAGGCCCGCAGGCTGACCAGCACCGCCGCGACGCCGACGATCAGCGCCACGAGGTGAACCGTCCAGACGATCGGCTCGGTGGAGAACCGCGGGGCGGCCAGCGGATGGTCGGTGGGCAGGCAGGCGCGGCCGACCACGCCCATGCCGATCAGCGTCTCCAGCGCGGCCGCGGCCGGAGCGGCGAGCAGGCCGTAGAGCAGGGGCAGGACGCCGACCTCGTCCCGCGCCGGCGCCGGATGGCCCGCGCTCTCGCCGCTCGAGGGAATGGGGCCTGCCATCAGAAGATCCCCATGCGCGGCGTCAGGTAGAAGGTGGTGAACACCACGAGCCAGACCGCGTCGACGAAGTGCCAGTAGAGCAGGCCGACGCCGACGTGCTCGTGCCGCGCGGCGGTGAATTCGCCGAGCGCGGCCCAGACCAGCAGGGCGAGCAGCACGGCGAGCCCGACCGCCACGTGCGCCAGGTGGACGCCGGTGATGGTGAAGTAGAGCGACAGGTAGGCGCTGTCCGAGGGTCCGTGCGGCTTGGCCGCCCACTCCAGCCCCTGCACGCCCGCGAAAACGGCGCCTAGGACGAGGGCGATCGCCAGGCCGAGGACGAGCTGGCCGCGCCGGCCCCGCTCGATCCCCTTCTGGCCCCACCACGCCGCCAGGCTCGAGGCCAGCAGCACGACCGTGTTCGGCCCCGCCAGCCGCAGGGCCGGCGCGCCGCCGGGCGGCCAGGGCGTCGCCGACTGCGAGCCGAGATAGGCGTAGGCGAAGATCAGGAACACGAAGAGCGCCGCCTCGGTGGCGATCACCGTGGCGAGGCCCCACCAGCCGGACGAGCGATAGCCGGAGGGGGCGACGGGCAGCGGCCGGTCGAGGGACAGGTCAGCCACGGGCGCTCTCCTCGCGCGGGGCCCGGCGGCTGGGCCGAAGCCAGGCGGCGGTCAGCAGGGCGCTCACCACCAGCGCCGCGCCGGCCAGCCACCAGCCCTTCCACAGCAGGGCGAAGAACAGCACGGTGAGCGCCAGTCCGAGCAGCAGCGGGATCGGCGTGTCGCCCGGCATCCGCAGGATGGCGTCCGCCTCGGCGTCCAGCGGCGTGGTGGCGAGCGTTTCGCGCCCCTCGGTGAGCCGGATGTCGCTGTCCAGCACCGAGCGACCGGTGCCTTCGCCCAGGCGGTCCTCCCACAGCGGATGGCGGCTCGCCACGATCGGCAGGCGAGCGAAGTTGTAGGCCGGCGGCGGCGAGGCGACCGACCACTCCAGCGTCGGCGCGTCCCACGGGTTGGCGCCGGCCGGCGCGCCGCGCGTGCGGCTGCGGATCACGTTCCACACCGTCAGCAGCACCCCGGCGGCGAACACGAAGGAGCCGACCGAGGTGATCAGGTTCGGCCCGCCCCAGCCCATGCCGGCCGGGTAGGTGTAGATCCGCCGCGGCATGCCCATCAGGCCCGCCACGTGCATCGGGAAGAAGGCGACGTTGAAACCGATGAAGGCCGTCCAGAAGCTCCACTTGCCGAGCCGCTCGTCCATCAGCCGCCCGGTCATCTTCGGGAACCAGTAGTAGAGGCCACCGATCACCGGGAAGACGTTGATGCCCAGCAGCACGTAGTGCAGGTGGGCGACCACGAAGTAGGTGTCGGTGAGCTGCCAGTCGAGCGGCACGGCCGCGGTCATGAACCCCGACACCCCGCCGATCACGAACAGCAGGATGAAGCCCGCGAAGTAGAGGAAGGCGGTCGTCCAGACCGGCCGTCCGGTCCAGATGGTGGCGATCCAGGCGAACACCGAGACCGCGCTAGGGATGGCGATCACCATGCTGGCCGCGCCGAAGAAGCTCATGGCGAGCGGCGGCATGCCGACCGCGAACATGTGGTGCACCCACACCCCGAAGCCGATGACCATGGTCGCCACGGTGGCGAGGGCCACGGCCGTGTAGCCAACCAGCGGCCGGCGGCAGAAGGTCGGCAGGGCGTCCGAGACGATGCCCATGGCCGGCAGCACCAGGGCGTAGACCCAGGGATGGCCGAAGAACCAGAACAGGTGCTGCCAGAGCAGCGGCTGGCCGCCGCCGGCGATGTCGTAGAAGTGCATCCCGAACTGCCGGTCGAGCCACAGGAGGAGGCAGGCGGCGGTCAGGGCGGGCACGGCGAACAGGTTGGCCACCGAGGCGGTGATGGTGCCCCACACCAGGATCGGCATGCGGTTGATCGACATGCCCGGTGCGCGTGTGCGCAGCAGGGTGACGACGAAGTTGATAGCCCCGACGGTGGTGGAGACGCCCAGGAAGACGATGCCCAGCGCATAGACGTCGATGTTGAGGCCCGGGTCGTGCTCGCGCCCGGCCAGCGGCACGTAGTCGAACCAGCCGGCGTTGGGCGCCTGGCCCATGAACACCGAGGCGTAGATGAACACACCGGCGCCCAGGAAGGTCCAGTAGGAGAAGGCGTTGAGCCGCGGGAAGGCCATGTCCCGCGAGCCGAGGAGCAGGGGCCACAGGTAGTTGGAGAACCCCGACAGCACCGGCAGGGCGTAAAGGAAGATCATCGTCACCCCGTGGAGGGTGAAGATCTGGTCGTAGGCCTCGGGCGACAGCACCGCCTCGTTGGGCCGGGCGAGCTGCAGCCGCAGGATCAGCGCCTCCACCCCGCCGAGCAGCAGGAAGACGAAGGCCGTCACCAGGTAGCGCTTGCCGATCTCCTTGTGGTCGACGCTCGACAGCCAGCCGACGACCGTCCGCGGCGTCTCCCAGGTCTGGGCGAGCTGGCGCCGCTCGAGGACGACGGCTGGATCAAGGGCGCGGTCGACCATGGGCCTAGCTCAACGACTGGAGGTAGGCGACGAGGGCCGCGCGGTCACCGTCGGTGAGCGGCACGCGGGGCATCTCGTTGCCGGGTTTGATCGCCTGCGGGTCGGCGAGCCAGGCCGTCAGACCCTGAGGGTCGTTGGTCAGGGTCCCCGCGGCCAGCGTCCGCCGCAGCGCCAGGTGGCTGAGGTCGGGGCCGAACAGCCCGCCGGCCGGCGTGCCGCGGATCGCGTGGCAGGCGCCGCAGCGCGCCTGGAAGACTGCCGCCCCGGCGGCGATGGGTGGGGAAGCCGCCGGGGCGGGCGCGGCCAGTTGACGATCCCGCCAGGCCTGGAAGGCCGCCGGCGGGTCTGCGACGACCTGGAGAGCCATGCGGGCGTGTTCCAGCCCGCAGAATTCGCCGCATTGGCCGCGATAGTCGCCGGGCCGGTCCGCCTCGATCCAGGCCATGTTCGTGCGGCCCGGGATCAGGTCGGTCTTGCCGCCCAGCTTGGGAATCCAGAAGGAGTGGATGACGTCGGCCGAGCGCAGCTCCAGCCGCACCGGCTGGCCGACGGGGATGTGCAGCTCGTTGGCCGTGGTGAAGTCGCGCCCGGGCGCGTCGCCCAGGTAGCGCGCCTCCCACCACCAGTCGTGGCCGGTCACCTGGATGGTCAGGGCCGGCGGACGCGGCGGATGGCGCACCGCGGCCAGGGTGGTCAGCGTCCAGACGGTGGAGACGAAGAGGGCCAGGGTGGAAATCCCCACGCCGACCCAGACCCAGCGCAGGCCTGGCCCTCTCCGTTCCACCGGCAGTCGCCCCTCCGGGTCCGGCGACACCCCGGCGCGTCGCCGCCACAAGGCGCCCGCCAGGAGCGCGCCGACCATCAGCACCACCACGATCGAGATCGTCAGCAGGCCCCAGCCCAGCCGGGTGATCGGCGCGGCCGAGGCTCCGGCGGTAGCGAGGTACGACATGGGGTAGGCGCCTGCGGCCATGGCTCACCGCCGCGCCGCGCCGCCGGGCGCATGGGTCTCGCCCGCATTGGCGGCGTTCTGTGCGTTCTGGCCGGCCCCGCCGGGCGCCTTGGGAACCAGGTCTCCTTGCAGCCCGGCCTGGTACTGCCCGGGTTTCACCGCGCCGCCCTGGCTCTCGATATAGGCCGCCAGTTTCCAGATGTCCGACGGCGGCAGGGCCACGCCCCAGGCCGGCATCCCCTTCGGCCGGCCCTGGTAGATGCTCTGGTAGATCGCCGCCGGCGTGCCGCCGTAGCGCCAGTAGGTGTCCGTCAGGTCCGGGCCCATGCCGCCCTTCAGCTCATAGCCGTGACAGCCCGAGCAGTTCATCGCGTTGAACAGCCGATGGCCCTCGGCGATCGCCCCCGGATCCCCGGCGTAGGGGTTGGCGAACACCTGGCCGGCGGTGCTGGCCGCCGCGCCCGCCAGGTCCCCCGTCGGCATCTGCGGCAGGCCCCGGCCGGCGGGCAGCTGGGCGCCGCCCGCGCCGGTCGGGTGCAACTCGCGGCCGCAGCCGGCGAGGGCGAGGGCGAGGGCGGCCAGGCCAAGGGCGAGGGGGAGCTTCATGCGCGCCTCCTCACGTCTGGCTCGGGCTGGTGTTGTCGGGCTGGGCCGCCGGCTTGCCCGGCTGGCTGCTCAGCAGGCCTGGGCCCGAGTTGTTCGACGCTCCGCCGACCGAGAAGACGTAGAGGGTGTCGCCGCGCGGCGGGAAGCCGGGCTGCTGGGCGGCCACCATGGCCGCCCCGCCGACGCCCGCGTAGACCGCCACGTACTGCCGCCCGTCCGGGCCCAGGTAGGTGATCGGCTGGCCGATCACGCCCGAGCCCAGCTTCTGCGACCAGAGCACCTTGCCGGTGCGCGCGTCCACGGCCCGGAACCAGCCGTCCACGGTGCCGTAGAAGACCAGGTCCGAGCCGGTCACGAGCGCCCCGCTCATGGTCATGAACGGCTCCTTGATCGACCACACCTTGCGGCCCTGGATCGGGTCCCAGGCCATGAACTCGCCCCAGTTCCCGCCCGGCCCGGCGTGACGCTTCATCTCCATGCCGTCGTAGGGCGTGCCGGCGATGTAGGAGACCGGGTGGTCGGTCAGGTCCATGCAGATGTTGAAGATCCCGGCGTAGAGCAGGCCGGTGCGCGGGCTGAACGCCGCCGGCTGCCAGTCCTTCACCCCGATGTCCGTCGGACAGGCGTTGGGCAGCTTCACGCCGGGCTTGGGCTGCATCGCCGGATTGACGATCGGCTGGGCGGTCTTGGGATCGACGCCGAGCGCCCAGTTGAGGTTGCCGAACGGCTTGGCGACCAGCACCTCGCCGGTCTGGCGGTCGATGGTGTAGGCGAAGCCGTTGCGGTTGAACTGGACCAGCGCCTTGCGCGTCTGCCCTCGCCACGGGATGTCGATCAGCACGTCCTCGTTGACGCCGTCGTAATCCCACTGGTCGTGCGGGGTGAACTGGAAGGCCCAGCGGGCCATGCCGCTGTCGGCATCGCGGGCGAACATCGCCGCGCTCCACAGGTTCAGCCCCGGCCGCTGCGCCGGCACGCGCGGGCTCGGGTTGGCCGTGCCGTAGTAGATCAGGTTGAGGTCCGGATCGTAGGTGATCCAGCCCCACGAGGCCGAGCCGCCGTGCTTCCACATGTCCGCCGGCCAGGTGGTGGCGCCGAGGTCCTTGCCGCGCATCCAGGGATAGAAGGGCTTGAAGTCGGCCCCGATCTTCACCTGGTCGTCCGGCCCGGTGTTGTAGGCGCGCCAGAGCTCCTTGCCGCTCTTCAGGTCGAGGGCGGCCAGCCAGCCGTGGACGCCGAGTTCGCCGCCGGAGTTTCCGACGAACACCTTGTCCTTGTAGACGGTGGCGGCCATCGTCGTGGTCACCCCGTCCTCGACATTGGCGAGCTTGGTGCGCCACAGCTCCTTGCCGGTCTGGGCGTCCACCGCGACCGTGTGGTCGTCGAGGGTGTTGAAGATCAGCTTGCCGTCGGCCAGGGCCCAGCCGCGCAGGACGGCGTCGCAGCACGCCTTGCCGATCGCCATGGGCGAGGGGTTCGGCGAATAGGTCCACTTGATCGGCGCGCCGGGCTTGGTGAGGTCCAGCGCGTAGGCGACGTTCGGGAACGGCGTCACCAGGTACATGGTGTTGTCCGCCACCAGGGGCGCGCCTTCGTGGCCGTAAGGCACGCCGTCGGCGAAGCTCCAGGCCATCTTCAGCTCGGCGACATTGCCGGCGTTGATCTGATTGAGCGGGCTGTAGCGGGTGCCGGCGTAGTCGCGGCCCGGCCGGCGCCACTCGCCCGGCGGGTCGTTGGGGGCCAGGTTGGCGGCCGCGCCGTTCCAGCCCGGATCGTGGGCCATCTTGGCGACGGCCTGGGCGCCCAGCCCATGGTCGGCCTTCTGGCAGCCGGCCAGCCCGGCGCCGACCATCGCGGCCAGGGCGAGAAAGGTGCGCTTCGTCATGCCGGCGCCCTCACGCGAGCGCCGCTTCGGCGGCGTCGGCGCGGCGCATCGCGCGCACCAGCCCGAGGATCGAAATGGCCGCGAAGGCGAGGCATCCGGGCGCCCACATGATGAGGCCGCCGATCTGCTGGTCGTCGAGCGGGCTGAGCCCCCAGGCGGCGGTGGTCAGGGCGTGCGGCGCATAGAGCGGCCGCGGCGCCAGGGTCAGCAGCGCCCCCAGGAAGGTCATCTGCGCGGCCGACAGGATGCCTGCGCCCACCGTGCTCGCCGGCGCCTGCTCGAGCCCGTCCTGCAGGCCGGTCCACAGCAACAGGGCCGCGCCGAAGGCGGTCACGTGCATGCACCAGTAGATCGCGTCGCTGGTGAACGTCAGGTCGTAGGGAAGCGGCGCGTGCCAGTACCAGAGCGCCACGGCGAAGATGCCGGCCGCCAGCAGGGGCCTTGGCGGGGCCGCGGGAAGGTCGAGGCGCAGCAGCGCCTCATAGACCCGCCAGGGCCGGCCGTAGGCGACCAGCGGCGCGGCGGCGAGCTCCAGCAGCATGTGCTGGCCGACCCGGGCCGAGAACAGCGACACCGACAGCCGGCAGAGCGGGGAGACCAAGGCCAGGGTGGCGATCGTCCAGCCGAGATAGAAGGCGGCGCGCCGTCTCCGGCCAGGATCGGCGCGCCGCACGCCCGCCGCGTAGGCGGCCAGGAGTCCGATGGCCGCGGCGAGAAGGATGGGATCGAGGTTCCAGGCCGCCGCGATGCGACCTGGCGCGACGGGCGCTCCACAATAGGGAACAAGCGCAGCCTGCACGTGCGACCTCCCGGCTTGACGCTTGCGCGTCGGTCCAGAACCAGTCGCCTCCCCCGTCGTCGTGAGTTAGATCGTGACACGATATAATGGGGTGTTCAAGAGGGATTCCCGCCGCCCGCCTCGCCTTTTTCGCGGCCGATGCGCCGAACAGTCTTGAGCAGCTCACCGAAGATGGGGGCGCTGCTGCTCAGCTCGCGCAGGTTCCGGCGGGAGATCGCCTCCAGGCGCGACGCGGCCTCCGGCGTGAGGCTGAGCAGGATGCGCCGGCGATCCGCCTCGGACGGGCTGCGGGTGAGGAGCCCGGCGGTGACCAGCCGTCCGACCAGCTCCACGGCGCTGTGGTTCTTGATCAGCAGGCATTCGGCCAGCTCGCCGATGGTCATCGCCTCCACGCCGCTGTGGGCGCGCACGGCCAGCAGGGCCTGGTGCTGCTGGGCGGTCAGTCCTTCGGCGTGGGCCGAGGCGTCGCTGAAGGCCGCGAACTTGCGCAGCGCCAGCCGGAACGCCCCCAGCGCCTGGTAGTCGGAGAGGCTGATGCGGGTCTGGCGGCGGGCGCTTCGCGGTGAGGGTTTCGGTTTCAAGGCACCCCCCGGGGTCAGTGCAAGCCGAGCCGCTGCACCGCCTTTTATATCGCGCCACGATCTGATTGTCGCCACGACCCCGCGTGGGGCTATCCCGAAAGATCGACGGCCGGCGCGCGCCTTGCGCAGCCGGCCGTCGTGGTTCCCTTGGGCCGCGCCGCCCGGGGCGGCCCAGCGGCTAGCGGGCGGTGGCGCGGGCCTGGGTGGCCGGCTCGAGCTTGGCGAGCGCCAGGTCGACCTTGGCCAGTTCCATCTGCATCTCGCGGCGGCGGGCTTGCAGCTTCGCCAGCGCCGTCTGGCCGCGGACCTCTTCCTCGACGTCGAGGACGTCCTGAATGTCCTTCAGCGACAGGCCGGCCGCGCGCAGCGGGCCGATCCAGCCGAGCCGGCGGCGGGCGACGCCGTCGTAGAAGCGGCAGTTCATCCGGTCGCGGCGGACCTCGATGAGGCCCTTCTCCTCGTAGAAGCGGATGGCGCGGGCGGTCATGCCGAACAGGCGCATGGCTTCGCCGATGCCGATGCGGGGCAGGTGGCGGATGTTGTCTTCGGTCACTGGCGTGTCCTCCGAGGGGGAGCGGCGGAACGGGGTCCGGGGGGAAATCGGGTTCGCAGAAAACTGGGTTCGTGAAACTGAGTGGCGACTGCGCGGGGTGCCCCGGCTATGGCCGCGCTGCATTAGCCTTTGAGTTTACCTCGGTTTCAAACGATAAGGTGCGAAGTCTTCGCCGTTCCGCGGCGGCAAATTGTGAAACTGTGAAATGCGGTACAAGCTGTTCGTCGGCCCCAAGGTGCGGGCCCTGCGCGAGGAAAGGCGCTGGCGGCTCGAGGATTGCGCCGGCCGGCTCGGCATCTCGGTGAGCTATCTTTCGCAGATCGAGGCCAACCAGCGGCCGGTCACCTCGCGCGTCCTGATGGGCCTCGTCGACGTGTTCGGCGTGCGCCCCGAGACCCTCGACGCCGACACCGACCAGCACCTCATCGCCGACCTCCGCGAAGCGGCCGCCGACTTCGGCGGCGCCGACCCGATCCCCTTGAGCGAGCTGCGTCAGGCGGTGATCCACGCTCCCGGCCTGGCCCGCCGGTTCCTCGACCTGCACCGCGCCAACCACCGGCTCGGCGAGCGGCTGAAGATGACCGAGGAGGCCGTCGCCCTCGACGAGGCCACCGCCGCCTCGTCCCTGCTGCCGTACGAGGAGGTGCGCGACTTCTTCCACTACAAGGACAACTACGTGGACGCCCTCGACCGGGCGGCGGAGGACCTGGCGCGCGAGGTCGGGCTGGAGCCCTACGCCTCGGCCGAAATGCTGCTCGAGATGTACCTGCGCGAGCGCTGGGGGGTCAGCGTGCGACGCGACGCCGCGGGGGATGTCATGCGCCGCTACGACCCGGCCTCGCACGAACTGTCGCTCAACGCCGCCCAGCCGCCGACCACCCGGGCCTTCCAAATGGCCTTCCACATCGCCACCACCGCCCTGTCGGACATCATCGAGGCGGAGCTGGCGCGGGCCGGCTTCAAGAGCCGCGAGGCGGTGGATGTCTGCCGCGTCGGGCTCGGCAACTACGCGGCCGGCGCGCTCTTGATGCCCTATCGCCGCTTCGCCCAGGCCGCGCGCGAGAAGCGCCACGACGTCGAGCAGCTCGCCCTGATGTTCAGCGCCAGCCTGGAGCAGGTCTGCCATCGCCTCTCGAACCTGCAGCGGCCCGGGGAGCGGGGCGTGCCGCTCTACTTCGTGCGGGTCGACTACGCCGGCAACATCACCAAGCGCCACTCGGCCACGCGCTTCCAGTTCGCCCGCTTCGGCGGCGCCTGCCCGATGTGGAACGTCCACGAGGCGGTGGGCGCGCCCGACCGCTTCCTCGTCCAGGTGGCCGAGATGCCCGACGGCGTCCGCTACCTGTGCGTCGCCCGCAACGTCGTGAAGAGCTCGGACTCCTACCTCACGCCCGACCGCCGCTACGTGCTGGGCTTCGGCTGCGAGATCACCCACGCCTCGGAGCTGGTCTATTCCGAGGGCGTCGACCTGAAGGGCCCGGCCACCCCGATCGGCGTCAGCTGCCGGATCTGCGAGCGCGACGACTGCCTGCAGCGCGCCTTCCCGCCGGTCGACCGCTCGCTGCACGTGCCCCAGCACGAGCGGCGCACCGTTCCCTTCCGTCTCGCCAAGGGCTAGCGGCCGGTGGCCCGGGTCGTCGTCTTCGGCGAGTGCATGGTCGAGCTCAGCCTGGGGCAGGGCGCCTCGGCCGCGATCGGCTACGCCGGCGACACCTTCAACACCGCCGTCTACCTGGCCCGCGCCGGCCTCGAGGTCGCCTACGCCACCGCCCTCGGGTCCGGCGACCGCTTCAGCCAGGGCGTCATCGCCCTCATGCGGCAGGAGGGGATCGACGCCGGCCTGGTGACGGGGGTCGAAGGCCGGCTACCGGGCCTCTACGCCATCGAGCGCGACGCGGCCGGCGAGCGCAGCTTCCACTACTGGCGAGGCGAGGCGCCGGTGCGCGACTTCTTCCGCCTCGCCGATCTCGACGCCTTCGCCGCGGCGCTGAGTGCCGCCGATCTCGTCTATCTCTCCGGGATCTCCCTGGCGGTGATCGGGCCCGAGGGGCGGTCGCGGCTCACCACCATGCTCGCGGCATCCGGGACGCCGCTCGCCTTCGACCCCAACTATCGCCCACGGCTCTGGTCAGGCCCCGCCGAGGCCCGCGCCGCGGTCGAGGGGATCCTCCCCCTCTGCCGCTACCTCTCCTTCAGCGCCGACGACGCCGAGGCCCTTTGCGGCCGTCCGCTGCCGCCGGAATGGACAGTGGGCGGCGCGGAGGTGATCCAGCGGGACGCCGACCGCCGCGTCGGGGTGCTGAGCGGGGGCGAGATCGCCGACTTCCCGCCCGGGCCCGCGGGGTCAGTGGTCGACACGACCGGCGCCGGCGACAGCTTCAACGCCGCCTATCTCGCCGCCCGGCTGCAGGGGCGCTCCATCGTGGACGCGGTGGACGAGGCGAGGGCGCTGGCGGCCAAGGTCGTGGCCGCGCCGGGGGCGATCCTTCCGCGCGGCTAGTGCAGCCGCGCAGGGACCTCGATCTCGATGTCGAGCAGCTGTTGGGCCTTGCCCTTGGCCAGGGGATCGAGGCGCAGGCTGGAGAACTGGCCGCCGCCCAGCGCCTGGATGCAGTGGAAGTTGAGCGCGCCCATGCCGGGCAGCTCGTAGCGCAGCACCTTGGGCGCCTTGGCGCCCTCGAACTCGTGGGCGAACCAGGCCTGCACCGTCTCCGGCGTGAGCGCGCGGCGGATCCAGGGCAGGTATTCGGGCTTGCGGGCGATGACGCCGACGTTGAACGCGTCGCCCTTGTCGCCGGACCGGGCCCAGGCGAGCTCGACGAGCGGCCGGCGGGTGAGCGGCTCCTCGGCCGTCGGGTCGGCGGGAACGGTCGGGCGCACCACGGCGGTGGCGTCGAAGGCGACCTTCGGTGGCTCGGCCTTCACCTCGAAGCTGCGGTCGCCCAGGCTGACGGTGGCCGGCACGGTCTGGCGCGGCACGAAGACGGAGAACACCCGGGCGACGGGCGTGATGGTCGGCGCGCCGCCGAACCAGCCGGTGCAGCCGACGCTCATCGAGGTCGTCGGCGACTGGAATTCGCGCATCATCAGCCCGAGCGCATCGGCGCTCTCGTGCTCGGCGCCGACGCGGTAGACGACCTCGCGGGTCTGCTGGGCCAGGGCGCTGGCGTTGGCGCCGTAGGTGGCCTCCGCGCCGAGCACCTCGATGCGGGTGTCGCGCAGCGGCGGCAGGTTGCGGTCGCGCAGCATCTCGCCGACCCGTTCCAGCACCGCCGCGGCCTGGCGCTGCGCCTTCTTCGCCGCGTCGCGGCCGACGATCGGCATGGCCCCGATGAAGCGGAAGCCGTCCTCGAAGGTGACGCAGACCTTGTACTGCCCGCTGGGCGGATAGCCCTTGGCGCCGGAGACGCGGACGCGCTCGGCGCCGGCCGCCTCGACCTTCAGCTCGGTGAAGTCGCAGACCACATCGGGCAGGGCGTAGCCCTGCGGATCGCCGACCTCGTAGAGGATCTGCTCGGCCACCGCGGCCGGCGAGACGAGGCCGCCGGTGCCCGGCGGCTTGGTGACGACGAACGCGCCGTCGGCGTGGCACTCGACCACCGGATAGCCGATGTGGGCCCAGTCCGGCACGTCCTCCCAGTCGGTGAACAGGCCGCCCGTCGCCTGAGCGCCGCACTCGATCACGTGGCCGGCCAGCGAGCCGGCCGAAAGGCGGTCGTAGTCCTCGTCGGTCCAGCCGAACTCGTGCATCAGCGGCCCGAGCGTCAGGGCGCTGTCGACCACCCGGCCGGTGATGACCATGTCCGCGCCCGCCGCCAGCGCCTCGGCGATCGGCCGGCCGCCGAAATAGGCGTTGGCCGAGAACACCTTCTGAGGGTTCGGGAACGGGGCGTCGGTGTAGATTTCGCGAAGGGGCGTCAGCTCGGAGAGCCGGCCCATCAGGTCGTCGCCCTCGACGACCGCGATCTTGAAGGAGAGCCCGGCCTCGGCGGCCAGCTCCTCCATCCGCGCACGGCACGCCTGGGGGTTCAGTCCGCCGGCGTTGGTGACGATCTTCACGCCCTGGGCCTTGAGCTCGTGGAGGTTGTCCTTCCACACCCAGTCGGTGAAGTCGCGGGCATAGCCCTGGTCGGGACGCGCGGCCTTGAGCTGGCCGAGCGCCGACATGGTCGCCTCGGCCAGGTAGTCGAGGATCATGTAGTCGAGCTTGCCGCCCTTGAGCAGCTGTGGCGCGGCCACCGAGGAATCCCCCAGGAAGCCGCCAGCTCCACCGATCCTGACTACCTTGGCCATAGGCTCTACCGCTTAGATGCGCTCGATGATGATGGCCGGAGCCATGCCGCCGGCGGCGCACATGGTGACCAGGCCGTAGCGCTGCTCACGGCGCTCCAGCTCGTCGAGCACGGTGCCGATGAGGATCGAGCCGGTGGCGCCGATCGGGTGGCCGAGGGCCATGGCGCCGCCGTTCACATTGACCTTCTCGCGGTCGAGCTTGAGGTCGCGGATGAACTTCTCGGCGACCACCGAGAAGGCCTCGTTGATCTCCCACAGGTCGATGTCGTCGACGGTCAGGCCGGCCTTGGCCAGGACCTTCTTCGCCGCCGGCACCGGCGCGTTCAGCATCAGCGTCGGGCTGTCGCCCATGTTGGCCATGGCGACGATCCGGGCGCGCGGCTTCAGGCCGTGCTTCTTGGCGTAGCTTTCCGAGGCCAGCAGCACCGCGCCGGCGCCGTCGACGACGCCCGAGGAGTTCCCGGCGTGGTGGAAGTGCTGGATCTTCAGGTCCGGATAGACCTGGTTGATCAGGCCCGCGAAGGTCGTGCCGTTCTCGTCCAGCGGCACGTTGGCCATGGCCTCGAACGAGGGCTTCAGGGCCGACAGGCCTTCCATCGTGGTCTGCGGGCGGGGGAATTCCTCGTGGTCGAGGGCGACGCTGCCGTCCTCACGAAGCACCGGCACCAGCGACTTCTTGAAGCGGCCTTCCTTGATGGCCACGTCGGCGCGCTGCTGGCTGACCAGGGCGAGCTCGTCGAGCGCCTGGCGGGTGATGCCTTCCATGGTGGCGATGGCGTCGGCGCAGATGCCCTGGTGCGACTGCGGGTGCAGCTTGCGCAGGTGGGTGTTGCCGGCGTCCATCAGCGGCGGGCCTTCGCGCGGGTCGCGCTGGGCCGCGGTCGCCGCCGTGTAGGACATCATTTCGGTGCCGCCGCCGATGACGAGGTCTTCCATCCCCGACATGATCATGGCGGCCGCCAGGTTCACCGAGGTGATGCCCGAGCCGCAGAAGCGGTCCAGGGTCACGCCGCTGGCCTTGATGTCGAAGCCGGCGTCCAGCGCCGACATGCGGCCGAGGTCGCCCCCTTGCTTGCCGCGCTGGGACGAGGTGCCCCAGATCACGTCGTCGACTTCGGCGGTGTTCAGGTTGTTGCGCTCCTTCAACGCCTTCAGCACCGTGGCGGCCAGGTGCTGCGGGTGGAAGTCGGCGAGCGCGCCCTTGCCCACCTTGCCGATCCCTCGCGGGGTCCGGCAGGCGTCGATGATCAGGGCTTCCGGCATGGTCTTGTCCTCGTGTCAGCTCCGCGGGGCCGGCGGACGCCGGACCTTCGAACAGGTGTTTTGACCGGTGGCCCTAGCGTCAGTCCAGTGGCTGTTGAAAATGCGGCGACGCTCTGTCGCGGGCCGTGCAGGGGCAATTTCCCCAACTTTGACGCGCGGTTAACCAAGGCGCGGCAGCTTTCCGCCCAAATAACGGGGGGAGGCGGCTGTTGAGCGCGATTGCCGACAGCGTACAGGGCGTCTCGCCGCGCGGGGATCACGGGCAGGGCTGGCGCCTGTTCGCGATGTCCGCGCGCAACCTGATTCCGCGCCTGGTGAGCAGCCTGGCGGTGGGGTCGGTGGCGGCCTTCTACGTGGGTGTTCCCTGGACGCTGGCCTGGCTGTGCGCGGTCTGGGGCGGCCTGCTGGTCGGCGCCCGGCTGACCCGCGGCGGCGCGGCCGGGGCCGAGCGGCCGATGCTGGCCATCAGCCTCAACTCGATCCTCGCCACCCTCCTGCAGATCGTCATGATGCTGGCGCTGTGGCGCAGCGCCCAGCCGCTGGCGCGCGCCTTCGCCCTGACCAGCACCTTCATCGGCGCCAGCTACGTCATGCTGCAGTACTACGCCGAGCTCGGCCTCTTCCGGCTGCTGCTCGCGCCCTATGCGCTGGCCCTGCTCTACATGGGCTGCGACCTGGCCTTCGCGAGCGGCGTCAGGACGCCGGCGGTGGTCGTCGTCGCCGCCGGCTTCGTCAGCCTGTTCAACTACTTCTTCCTGGCCCGCCGCCAGCTCGACCGCTCGCGCAGCGCCATGCGCGCCGCCAAGCGCCGGGCCCAGGAGGGCGAGCTCGCCGCCGAAGCCGCCAACGCCGCCAAGAGCGCCTTCCTGGCGACCATGAGCCACGAGATCCGCACGCCCCTCAACGGCGTGCTCGGCATGGCCCAGGCCATGGCCGCCGACGAACTGAGCGAGGTCCAGCGCGAGCGCCTGACCGTCGTCCACCGCTCCGGCGAGGCGCTGCTCGCCATCCTCAACGACGTGCTCGACCTCTCCAAGATCGAGGCCGGCAAGCTCGAACTGGAATCCATCGAGTTCGACCTCGGCGACGTCGCCCAGGGCGCCTATTCGGCCTTCACCGCCCTCGCCAACAAGAAGGGCCTCTCCTTCGCCCTCGATATCGCCGGGGCGCGCGGCCGCTACCGCGGCGATCCGACCCGCGTCCGCCAGATCCTCTACAACCTGATCTCCAACGCCTTGAAGTTCACCGACGAGGGCGAGATCCGCGTCACCGCCCGCCGCGACGGCGAGCTCCTGGAGATCGCCGTGGCCGACACCGGCGTCGGCATCTCGCCGGAGAACCTCGTCCGCCTCTTCGAGAAGTTCGACCAGCTCGATAGCTCGACGACCCGCCGCTTTGGTGGCACGGGCCTGGGCCTCGCCATCTGCCGCGAGCTCGCCCAGCTGATGGGCGGGGAGATCGCCGTCGAGAGCCAGGCCGGCGTCGGCTCGCGCTTCCTGGTGCGCCTGCCGATCGCCTGGATCGGCGAGGAGCGCGCCCCGCCCCAGCTCGCCCCCCAGCCGCCGTCGGACCTCAAGCCCCACCGCCTGCGCGTGCTCGCCGCCGAGGACAACGCCGTCAACCAGCTCGTCCTCAAGACCCTGCTTCACCAGCTCGGGGTCGAGCCGACCGTGGTCGAGGACGGCCAGGCCGCCGTCGACGCTTGGGCCTCGGCCGAGTGGGACGTCATCCTGATGGACGTCCAGATGCCGGTGATGGACGGCCTTGGCGCCACCGCCGAGATCCGCCGCCGCGAGGCCGAGACCGGCCGCCCGCGCACCCCGATCATCGCCCTGACCGCCAACGCCATGGCCCACCAGGTCGAGCAGTACCGCGCCGTCGGCATGGACAGCCACGTCGCCAAGCCCATCGCCGCCGCCGACCTCTTCCAGGCCCTCGCCGAAGCCGCCGACCCGAACGAGACCGACGAGGCCGCCGAGGTCGCCTGACACCCTTCTCCTCTCCCAGGCGCGCAGCGCTGTGGGAGAGGCCGGGAGAGGATGCTTGGACTACCGATACCGCTCGAACCACCCGAGGATCGCGTTGGCCTTGGCGCCGGCCTGGCTCGGGCGGGCCGCCAGGCCGCCGTGGCTCGCGCCCGGCACGCGGACGAGCGCCGTCGGCACGCCGCGCAGCTGCAGGGCCTGGTAGAACTGCTCGGATTCCGGCGGCGGGGTGCGGAAGTCCTGCTCGCCCACCACAACCAGGGTCGGAGTCGTCACATTGCCGACCAGCGACAGCGGCGAGCGCGCCCAATAGCCCTGCGGGTCCTCCCACGGCATCTTCCCGAACCAGTACTTGGCCATGAAGTTGTAGCCGTCGACGGTCAGCACCTCGCTCGTCCAGTTGATCACCGGCTTCTGCGCCGCCGCCGCGCGGAAGCGATGGGTCTTGCCGACGATCCAGGCGGTCAGCGCCCCGCCGCCCGAGCCGCCGGTCACATAGAGCCGGTTCTCGTCGACGAAGCCCTTGGCGACGGCGGTGTCGACCACGCTCATCAGGTCGTCGTAGTCGTGGCTCGGGTAGTTGCGGTCGATCTCATTGGCGAAGGCGTCGCCGTAGGAGGTCGAGCCCCGCGGATTGGCGTAGACCACCACATAGCCGGCCGCCGCATAGAGCTGATCGTCGGTCGAGAAGTAGGGGCCGTAGGCCGCGAACGGCCCGCCGTGGATCTCCAGGATCAGCGGATACTTCTTCTGCGGATCGAAGTTCGGCGGGGTCACGATCCAGGCGTCGATCGGCTTCTTGTCATAGGCCGAGACCACCGGCATCGCCTCCACCTTCGCCAGGGTCTTGCCGGCGAAGAGGTCCTCGTTCAGCCGCGTCAGGCGGCTCACCTTGCCGCCGCGCGCCACGGCCAGGTCCGGCGGCTGGTCGGGGCCGCCCTGGGTGAAGGCCACCACCCCGCGCGCCTGGTCGTAGTCGCCGCCGGTGTAGGGCCGGTCCAGCTCCTCCGCCCCCGCGAGCCCGCTCGCCACGTCGGCGAGTTTCCCGTCGAGGCTCACCCGGGCCACCTTGCCGAGCCCGTGGTCCTCGTACTGGACGTAGATGCTGCGCCCGTCCGCCGCCCACTGCGGGGCGCCCACCGAGCGGTCGAGCCCGCCGGTCAGGACGCGCCGGTTCTTGCCGTCGCGGTCCATGACGTAGAGCCGGCTGTTCTCATAGCCGCGGATCCGGTCGTCGTAGCCGACGTAGGCGATCTTCGTGCCGTCGGGGGAGAGCGCCGGCTGCGCGTCCGGCCCCTTGCGGTCGGTGAGCCGGCTCAAGGTCCCGTCGGCCAGGGAGACGCGCCAGATGTCGCTCTCGCCGGGGTCGCGCTCGCGGTCCTCGGCGCGGTTGCTGGAGAACACGATCGAGCGCCCGTCGCGGTCGAAGCGGATCGGGCCGGCCTCGTCGTACTTGCCGAAGGTGATCTGCCGCGGCTGGCCGCCGTCGGCCGACACCGTGAAGATGTGCCGGTAGCCGGGCTTGAGGTAGCCGGCCCCGTCGGCCCGGTAGGTCAGCCGGTCGATGACTTTCAGCGGCTCCGCCCACTTGGCGCCCTCGGGCCGGGCGATCGGCGCGCCCAGCGGCTTGCCCTCGTCGAGCACCAGCATGGTGAAGGCCAGCGTCTTGCTGTCCGGCGACCAGGCGATCTGGTTCGGCGCCTGCTCCAGCGTGGCGACCTTCGCCGACCGGCCGCTGGCCATCCAGCGGACGTAGAGTTGCGGCGGTCCGCCGGCCCCGGCGACCACATAGGCGAGGCGCGTCCCGTCCGGCGACCAGCGCGGCGTCATGTTGGCGTTGTCGTCGGCGATCAGCGGCGACTGGGCGCCGGTCGCCAGGTCCACCAGCCAGATCGACGGCTTGGTGCTGTCGCTCATGATGTCGTTGGTCAGCCGCACATAGGCCACCTGGCCGCCGTCGGGACGGACCTGCGGATCGGAGGCGGCGCGCAGGCCGAAGAGGTCCCGCGGCGCGAAGCTCCGCGCAGGGCCCTCCGCCACCTGGGCCCAGGCGGGAACGGCGACAGGAACGGCCGTCGCGACAGACGCGGCGGCGAGCAGCACGGAAAGACGCATGGAACCCCCAAACACGGCCCGTTACACGGCCCGTTACTCGAAATGAGTATGCCGGCTCGACGCGCCGGCCCGGCATAAACGGACCGTCAAGGCCCGGCGGTCAAGCGTGGCTCGGTTTCAGCCGCGTAACCTGTCCATGGCCCCCTCCCGCACCCTTCCCAGCACCAGCCTGCGCCCGGCCGATCTCGGCGGGCTCAAGGTCCTGGTGGCCGACGACCACGCCGTCACCGCGCGGCTGATCTTCGATGTCCTGCGCGCCGCCGGGGTGGGGCAGGTGGAGCGCGCCGGCGACGGCCTGCGCGCCCGCGAGCTGCTCAAGGCCTGGGACCCGCACATCCTGTTCACCGACTGGAAGATGCCGCTGATGGACGGGCTGGAGCTCACCCGCTCGATCCGCCGCGCGGCGGTGGTCCGGGACCGCATGGTGCCCAATCCGCGCCTGCCGGTGATCATGCTCACCGCCGCCCGCAGCCAGGGGGAGGTCGAGCTCGCCCGCCGGGCCGGGGTCAACGAGTTCGTCATCAAGCCCTTCACCCCGGCCTCGGTGATCTCGCGCATCCAGCTCGTCCTGACCCGGCCGCGGGACTTCATCGTCTCCGACAAGTACATCGGCCCCGACCGCCGGCGGCGGGTGGAGATCAGCTACTCCGGCCCGCTGCGCCGGGCCGGCGACCCTGCCGAGGTGGTCGACCGCGGCGAGCGCGACGCCACCCGCGAGACCATCGGGGTCGAGCTTGAGGCCCTGCGCCGGCTGATCCGCACCCGCGGCGGCATGGACCGCGAGACCCTGCAGATGACCCACCGGGTCATGCAGCACACCCGCTTCCGCGCCCGCCAGGTCCGCGACCCGATGGTCGAGAAGGTGGCCCAGTCGATGCTCGACTACGCCGACGCCATGGGCGGGGCGGCCGCCTGCGATCCGGCGGTGCTCGAGGTCCATTTCGACGCCATCGGCGCCCTGCTCGGCGCGCCGCAGGGCGATGCGGCCCTGGCGGCGCGGGTCATGCGCGACCTCCAGCGCGCGGTGAAGAAGAAGCTCGCCAGCGCCGCCTGAGGAAGACCTCACGGAGAGCCTCGCCAGGGGGTTGCGCAGAAAGCTTGACGGACTCAGGTTCGAGGACCAGCGTTCTTATCCTGTGATCGGCCGAGCCCGCGGGGCCTGAGTCCCGTCGGAAGCGCGCTCCAGACGCTCAGAAGAGCCGATCCGAAGGGAGGCGACGATGCGCCACGCTGCGTTGGCGGTGTTGCTGGTCTTCTCCGCGGTCACGGCGGCCCACGCGGCCGACCCGTCACCGCTGACTCCGGCCGACATCCGCTATCTGAAGACCCTGGGCCAGTCCCAGGCCGAGCTCGTCAACATGCAGCCGACCGCCGAGATGCTCGACAAGCTGCACCAGCTGATCAACGACCCGCTCACGGCCCAGAAGCCCAAGGCCCGGTCCGACGCGGTCTTCCGGGAACTCGACCACATCAGCGCCCGCTCCCTCTGGTGCGCCGACCACCCCGCCGACAAGGACTGCGACGGCTTCAAGCCGGTGTCGACACGCTGACTCTCCTCCTCTCCCAGGCGTAGCGATGGGAGAGGCGGGAGAGGGCGGCTCAGCGACCCGGCCAGGCGTGGCCTTGGCCCCGGACGCACATGACCGATCCTTTTCCGCTTGCGGGAGAGGTGTCAGCGAAGCTGTCGGATGAGGGGGAACAACCGACCTCGGCGGCCGCATCAGTAGATCGGCTTCGGGTTCCACCCCGTGAAGCCAATCAACAAGACGCCAAGGTCATGGAAAGTCCCTGATGCGGGTGTCCAGCGCTTGAGCAGGCTGTAACGGCCCTGGTCCCTAGTCTCGATGATCCACTCCGAACCGTCCGCTCCGTTTCCGCAGCCGATCCTCGGAAGGCTCGCTAGCTGACTGTAGGCTTTTTCGTAGGCCTCGGCTTCTTCCGGCGAAAGCCGGCGGGTCACCCTTCGGTCAATCCTGCCCGGTTCGTAGCCACCGTTGCCCTGCAGCAAGGTGGCCGTGAGCCAATACGTCCCGCGCGCCGGTTCATCGATCCTGATGACGGCAGGCGCATGGAACGACCGCAGCCAAAGAAATCGCAGCGTGCGCCCCCTGAGTTCGCTCGCGGGTTGCCACAGGGACCGCTCCTGCGCGGCCCGTAGATGCGATCCGAACCAATTAGCCTCGAGATTATCGACCAGCTGTTCAGACCGAACGCCAGCGCGGGCCTGGTCCGGGGACCGCGCTCCCTCCGGATCGCAGTACATCAGGCTCGCCTGGGCAAACTGACGGGGAAAGTAAGGCTGTGGCGGCAATCGATCGAACCGCCCCGCTGCGGCGGCAGCCACCACTACGACGGCGGCCAGCGAGCACAGCACCAGTACGAAGGCGACGCGCGGGATCATGCCGGTTCCCAGCTTACGGTCGCGGCAAAGCCTAAGCTCAAATAGGTCCGCTAGCCACCCTTCGCCGACCTTCGGACGGTTCACATCCGAGAGGACGCGCACGAAATCCCTTGACCTCCCGCAATTTGAATGTTCTACGTTTGTTCCAATGAACCCCGCCCTCGACGAAATGCGCATGCGGATGCTCGGCAGGTTCGCCGAGATGGCGGTGGTGCTCGCCGAGGACCTGCAATGCGCGGCCCTGGCGGCGGAGGACACCGACGAGAAGGTCCGGCTCGCCGAGGCCTTCCATCGGGTGGGGCGGGGCCTGCGCCAGAGCCTGGCGCTGGATGCGAAGCTCGAGGCCGACCGGCATCGCGACGGGCGCGAGGCCGAGCTCCACCTCGCCAAGGTCGGCGATCTGCGCCGCGAACGCCGCAAGGCCGAGATCAAGGGCGTCGTCGAGGCGCTGGTCTGGACCGAGAAGGAGCGGCTGGACGTCGATCCCGACGACGCGGTCGAGGCGCTCGACGCCATTCTCGACGCCGAGGCCCAGGCCGCGGGCTTCATGGACACCGATCCGCAGGTCTTCATCGCCCGCCTGTGCAAGGCGCTGAAGCTGGAGCTCATCTCCCTGGAAGGTCATGGACCGCCTTGCGCCGGCCAGCCGGACGCCCCGAGTGACCTGCGGCCGGCCGCCTCCGCCTTGTCCCCGACGCCGACGCATCCGGGTCCCCGGGACAAGCCCGCGGATGACGGGTGGGCCGGCGAGTTCGACTCCTCCGCCTGAGGTGCCGCGCGGACGCGTGACCTTCGGCCCTCGCGGCACTACATCGGTCCCATGGCCGAAGCCTTCAACGACCTGACCCTGACCGGCTCCAAGGGCGAGCGCTACGCCGCGGTGGCCGAGGAGATCGCCTCCGTGCTGGAGGGCGAGCCCAATCGCACGGCGCGCATGGCGACCGTGTGCTCCATGCTGGCCGCCACCTTCGACCACTATTTTTGGACCGGGTTCTATGTGGTCGATCCGGACAAGCCGCGCGAGCTGGTGGTCGGCCCCTACCAGGGCACCCTCGGCTGCCTGCGCATCGCCTTCGGCCGCGGCGTCTGCGGGACCGCCGCCGAGACGGGCCGCACCCAACTCGTCGAGGACGTACATGCCTTCCCCGGCCACATCGCCTGCGACAGCCGTTCGGCCAGCGAGGTCGTCGTGCCGGTGCGCGATGCGACCGGCGCACTGATCGCCGTCTTCGATGTGGACTCCGAGGCTCCGGCGGCGTTCGACGCCACCGACGCCGAATGGCTCGAACGCATCCTAAAACAGGTGTTTGGGTGAGCCGTTGTCTTCCCCAACGGCGCCTTTCCTAAGAGGGGCGCCGACGCGCTGACCGCGCTCTGACGAACTCAAGGGAGTATGGATATGGCCGAGGCCTATATCGTCGCCGCCGCCCGCACCGCCGGCGGTCGCAAGGGTGGACGTCTTCGTGAATGGCACCCGGCCGACCTGGCCGCGGTGGTCCTCAACGACCTCGTGGACCGCACCGGCATGGATCCGAGCCGGATCGAGGACGTGATCATGGGCTGCGTGGGCCAGGTGGGCGAGCAGTCCACCAACATCGCCCGCAACGCGGTCCTCGCGTCGAAGCTGCCGGAATCGGTGCCGGCCACCTCGGTCGACCGCCAGTGCGGCTCCTCGCAGCAGGCGCTGCAGTTCGCGGCCCAGGCCGTGATGAGCGGCACCATGGACGTGGTCATCGCCTCGGGCGTCGAGAGCATGACCCGCGTGCCGATGGGCCTCGCCGTCGTGCTGCCGGCCAAGGAAGGCTTCGGCGTTCCGAAGAGCCCGCGCCAGGAAGAGCGCTATCCGGGCATCCAGTTCAGCCAGTTCATGGGCGCCGAGATGGTCGCCGAGAAGTACGGCCTGACCAAGGACCAGCTCGACGAGTTCGGCTACACCTCGCACCAGCGCGGCATCGCGGCCACCCAGGCCGGCGCCTTCAAGGACGAGATCGTCGCCGTCGACGGCAAGGACGCCGAGGGTAACACCGTCCGCCACGACGTGGACGAGGGCATCCGCTTCGACGTCTCGCTCGAGGGCATGAAGGGCGTGAAGCTGCTGCGCGAAGGCGGCCGCATCACCGCCGCCACCTCCAGCCAGATCTGCGACGGCGCCTCGGGCGTGATGGTCGTGTCGGAGAAGGCGCTGAAGGAGTTCAACCTGACGCCGCTGGCCCGCGTCCACCACATGTCGGTGATGGGCCATGACCCGGTGATCATGCTGGAAGCCCCGATCCCGGCCACCGCCCGCGCCCTGCAGAAGGCCGGCATGAAGATCGACGACATCGACCTCTTCGAGGTCAACGAGGCCTTCGCCTCGGTGCCGGTCGCCTTCGCCCAGCACCTGAACGCCGACCCGGCCCGCATCAACGTCAACGGCGGCGCGATCGCCCTTGGCCACCCGCTCGGCGCCTCCGGCACCAAGCTGATGTCGACCCTGCTCTACGCGCTCAAGAAGCGCGGCAAGCGCTACGGCCTGCAGACCATGTGCGAAGGCGGCGGTCTCGCCAACGTGACCATCGTCGAAGCGCTGTAAGTCTCCTTCTCCCCTCGCGGGAGAAGGTGTCGGCCAAGCTGACGGATGAGGGGTCGCACCGCGCGACCCCTTTTTCGTTGCCGCTGACTTGGGCATAGCTGGCGGCGAACGGAGGGACATCCATGGCCGGTCGCATCTACGCCATCACCGGAGCCTTCGGCGCGCTCGGCCGAGCCGTCGCCGAAGCCGCCGCCGCCGAGGGCGCGCGCCTCGCCCTCATCGACTTCGCGCCAAAGGCGCCGGACGGCCTGCCCAAGGACGCCCTGGTGTTGGCCGGCGTCGACCTCACCGACGCGGTCTCGGCGGGCGCGGCGATGGACGCCATCGCCGACCGCTTCGGCGGCCTCGACGCCCTCTTCAACATCGCCGGCGGCTTCCGGTGGGAGACGCTGGAGGGAGGGTCCTACGAGAGCTGGCCCGCGCTCTACCGGATGAACGTCCTGACCGCGGCCAACGCCGCCCGCGCCGCCATCCCGCACCTGAAGCGCAGCGCCTCCGGCCGCATCGTCAACGTCGGCGCCAACGCGGCGCTGAAGGCCGCCGCCGGCATGGGCCCCTATGCGGCGTCCAAGGCCGGCGTCCACGCGCTCACCCAGTCCCTGGCCGAGGAGCTGAAGTCCGACGGCGTGACGGTCAACGCGGTCCTGCCCTCGATCCTCGACACGCCGACCAACCGCGCCGACATGCCCAAGGCGGACGTCTCGGCCTGGGTCGCGCCGGCCGACCTCGCCGCGGTGATGCTCTTCCTGGCCTCCGAGGCGGGGAAGGCGGTCACCGGCGCCCTCGTGCCGGTCACCGGCCGGGTCTGAAACGGGCTCAGTTTCGGGGCGCGAACGGCTCTTCCAGGTCGGGCTGCGGTTCGGTGAACCAGGCCGCGCCGGTCTCGGTCACGTGGAAGTGGTCTTCCAGCCGCACGCCGAAGGCGTCAGGGATGACGATCATCGGCTCGTTCGAGAAGCACATGCCGGGCTGCAGCGGCGTGCGGTCGCCGCGGACCAGATAGGGCGCTTCGTGGATCGACAGGCCGATGCCGTGGCCGGTGCGGTGCGGCAGGCCGGGCAGCTCGTAGTCCGGCCCGAAGCCGGCCTCGGCCAGCACGCCGCGCGCCACCGCGTCGATCGCCTCGCACGGCACGCCTGGCTTCACCGCCGCGAAGGCCGCCGCCTGGGCCCGCTTCTCGACATCCCAGACACGGCGCAGCTCCGCGCTCGGCTCGCCGAAGACATAGGTCCGCGTGATGTCGGAGTTGTAGCCCTGCACCTGGCAGCCGGTGTCGATCAGCACCACCTCGCCCTTGGCCAGCGTCTGCTCGCCAGGCAGGCCGTGCGGATAGGCGCTGGCGAGGCCGAACTGCACCGCGCAGAAGGATGAGCCATTGTCCGCGCCCAGCGCCCGGTGCGCCTGGTCGATGAAGCGGCGCACCTCGCCGGTGGTGACGCCCTCGCGCAGGATCCGCGCGGCCCGCCGGTGGACCTCCAGCGTCATCGCCTTGGCCTGGCTCATCAGGGCGAGCTCGGCCGGCGACTTGATCATCCGGCAGCCGTCGACCACCGCGGCGCCGTTCACCAGCATCAGCCCGGGCGCGGCCACCCGCAGGCCGTCGTAAGCGAAGAAGGGCAGGGCCGGATCGATCGCCAGGCTCTTCGCGCCCAGTCCGGCCAAGGTTTCCGCCGCCAGCGCGTATGGGCTCTCGTGCTCTTCCCACAGCGCGACGCCGGCCTCGATCTGCAGGGACGCCTGCAGCGAGCCGAGCTCGAACCGCGGGCAGATCATCACCGGCTCCCCCGAGCGCGGCAGCACCATCGCCACCAGCCGCTCGGTCGCGCCCCAGGCGACGCCCGTGAAGTAGCGCAGCGAGGCGCCGGCTCCGATGATCAGGGCGTCGGCGCCAATGCCCGCCATCAGCCCCTGCGCCTTGGCGAGCCGGCTCTCCCGCTCCTGGCGCGAGATCGGCGGCGCCGGATTGGGCCAGGGCCTCAGCTCCGCAAGCTCCGCCTGCGCCGTCGAGCCGCCGATACCGCGCGCCATGTCCGATCTCCTGCTTGCCCTTCCGCGCGGGCGCCTTCTTAAGATGACCGCCTCAAGAAAAAGGGGACCCCCATGATCGGCTACGTCACGCTCGGCGCCAACGACCTCGAGCGCGCCCGCACCTTCTACGACGCCGTCCTGGCGCCGCTGGGCGGCAAGCGCATGTTCGCCAACGAGCGTCTGCAGTTCTACACCGGCCCGAATGGCGGCATGTTCGCGGTCGGCGCGCCCTACGACGGCGAGAAGGCCACCGCCGGCAACGGCTCGATGTTCGGCATGCCCGCCGCCTCGCGCGAGGTGGTCGATCAGGTGCACGCCGCCGCCATCGCCGCCGGCGCCAAGTGCGAGGGCGAGCCCGGCCTGCGCACCGACACCTTCTACGGCGCCTACTTCCGCGACCCGGACGGCAACAAGCTGTGCGTCTTCAAGATGGGCTGAGCGGGGTCCGCCTCGTAAGGCCGAGCCTCGAGTTCCTGCCCGCCTACAAGGCGGCGCTGGAGCGCGGCTGGTCGGCGGACAATGTCCGCGGATCGGCCGCGGCCGAGGAGGAGCTCGCCAGGATCGCCGCCGACCCGGCGGCCTTCGTGGCGTCTCTGGAACACCTGGAGCCCAGCGGCGAGACGATCACCCTGCCGGACGGCGCCAAGGCGCCGCGACTGCCGGGCTATCGCCGCTGGATCTGGGACGGCGAGTTCTGCGGCTCCATCGGCTTCCGCTGGCAGCCGGGCACGGCGGAACTGCCGTCCTACGTCCTTGGCCACATCGGCTACGCGGTCGTGCCTTGGAAGGAGGGCCGCGGCTGCGCCAAGGCCGCGCTCGCCCTGGTGCTCGAGGACGCCAGGGCCCGGGGGCTGCCGTGGGTCGAACTGACCACCACGCCCGACAACATCCCCTCGCAGCGGGTGATCGAGGCGAACGGCGGCGTCCTCGTCGGCCAGTTCGACAAGAGCCCCCACTACGGCGGCGGACCGGCCCTGCGGTGGCGCGTCGACCTCACTTAGCGGGCGTGACCCGCCAGACGATCCCGCCCACGTCGTCGACGACGAGCAGCGCGCCGTCCTTGGCGACGGTGACGCCCACCGGCCGGCCCTGGATCTTGTTCTCCGAATTGAGGAAGCCGCTCAGGAACACCTGCGCCGGCATCTGCGGCTTGCCGCCGGCGAACGGCACGAAGACCACGCGATAGCCGTTGAGCGGCTGGCGGTTCCACGAGCCGTGCTGGCCTACGAAGGCGCCGCCACGGTACTGGGCCGGGAAGGCGTCGCCCCGATAGAACGTCAGGCCAAGCGAGGCCGTGTGCGGGCCCAGCGCATAATCCGGCGCGATCGCCTTGGCGACGAGCTCGGGTCGTTGCGGCTGCACGCGGTCGTCGACGTGCTGGCCGTAGTAGCTGTAGGGCCAGCCGTAGAAGCCGCCATCCTTCACCGAGGTCATGTAGTCGGGCGGCAGGTCGGCGCCGATCTCGTCACGCTCGTTGACCGAGGTCCAGAGCGCGCCCGTCACCGGCTCGAAATCCATGCCCACCGGATTGCGCAGGCCGGTGGCGAAGCTTCGCACGCCCTTCGTGGCGAGATCGTACTGCCAGATCGCCGCCCGGCCTTCCTCGGCGGCCATGCCGTTGTCGCCGATGTTCGAATTCGAACCGATCGAGGCGTAGAGCTTGGTCCCGTCCGGGCTGGCGACGAGGTTCTTGGTCCAGTGGTGGTTGATCGGCCCGCCGGGCAGGTCGAACACCTTCTCGCCGGTTCCCGGGGCCGAGGTCTGGCCGTCCCTGTAGGGGAAGCGCACCACGCCGTTGTCGTTGGCCACGTACAGGCTGTCGCCCACCAGGGCCATGCCGAACGGCCGCGTCAGCCCCTCGGCGAACACCTGCTTCACCTCCGCCACGCCGTCGCCGTCGGCGTCGCGCAGAATGAAGATCTTGTTCGGGCTCGGCTTCACCGCGCCGACGCGCTTCATGACCAGCTTGGCAACGAGCGCCTCCAGGCCCTTCATGGTGTGATCGGCGGGGCTGGGTTCGGTCGCGGACTCCGAGACCAGCACGTCGCCGTTCGGCAGGACGTAGGCCCAGCGCGGATGGTCCAGTCCCCCGGCGAAGCGGGTTACGGTGAAGCCGGGCGGCGCCTTGGGCGTGGCCCCGGCCGGCCAGCCGACCACCTTCGGCGTGCCGACCTGCGGCAAGAGGAACGGCTTCTGCGGCTTCGGCAGGGCCGGGTTGGGGCCGAACCCCGCCAGCGGGTCCGAGGATCCCTGGCTCTGGCAGGCGGCGAGGGTCAGGCCGGCGAGGCCCACGAGAAGCATCTTGCGCATGGATTCGTCTCCGTCCCTGGCCGGGATCATAACCGCGACCGCAAAGCGTCCAAACTGACGTCGGGGCGCCATTGCCAAGAGGGCTCGGCGGCCTACAGGTTCCCGACAAGGGAGTGAAACCATGGACCTGACCCTGACGCCCGAGATGGCGCGGTTCCGCGACGAGGTGCGCGCCTTCCTGCAGGCGCACCGCAGCGAATACGACGCCGGCCAGCCGAAGGATGTGCTCGCCTGGCAGAGGCTGCTGATCGACAACGGCTACGCCGCCCGCACCATCCCGAAGGCGTACGGCGGCTACGGCGCCGAGCCCGACATCCTGAAGAGCCGGATCATCACCGAGGAGTTCATCCGCGCGGACGCGCCGCGCGGCATCGCCAACCAGGGCGTCTCCATGCTGGTGCCCACCCTGCTCGAGGTCGGTTCCGAGGAGCAGAAGAAGCAGTGGATCGGGCCGACGCTTCGCGGCGAGGTGATCTGGTGCCAGGGCTATTCGGAGCCGGGCGCCGGCTCGGATCTCGCCTCCCTGCAGACCAAGGCCATCGAGGCCGGCGACGACTTCCTGATCTCGGGCCAAAAAATCTGGACCAGCACCGCCCACCAGGCCGACATGATCTTCTGCCTGGTGCGCACCGAGCCGGACGCGCCCAAGCACGAGGGCATCAGCTACATCCTCTTCCCGATGACCACGCCGGGGATCGAGGTCCGCCCGCTGACCACCATGACCGGCCATGCCGAGTTCAACGAGGTGTTCTTCACCGACGTCCGCGTGCCCAAGGCCAACGTCGTCGGCGGGCGCGGCCGGGGCTGGTTCGTGGCCAACACCACGCTCAAGCACGAGCGCGGCATGCTCGGCGATCCGAACGCCACCGAGGCCCGCCTCAACGCCCTCATCGAGCTGATGAAGACCGAGACCGTGGGCGGCGAGCGGATCATCGACAACCCGCTCTTCCGCGACCGGCTGATGCAGCTCCAGGCCCGCGTGTTCGCCATGAAGTTCAACGGCATGCGGCTGCTGACGGCGGCCCAGACCGGCGAGGGCGCCGGGCTCGCGGGGCTGGTCGTCAAGCTTCAGGGCTGCGAGCTGAACCACCAGATTGCGGCGCTGGCGATCGACGCGCTGGGCGAGCTTGGCATCCTCTACCACGACGGCCCGCACCTGCGCGCCAGGGGCAACTGGCAGCGTAACTACATGTTCGATCTCGGCCTGATCATCGGCGGCGGCACGGCCCAGATCCAGAAGAACATCATCTCCGAAAGGGGGCTCGGCATGCCGCGCGAGCCCAGCCCGGCGAAGGCGTAAGAGCGATGCGGTTCGCACTGTCCGAAGACCAGAAGATGCTGCAGGCGAGCGTCGGGAAGGCGATCGCCGACCTCGCGCCGCTCGATCGCGTCCGGCGCTATGCCGAGGGCAAGGAGACCATCGCCGCCGACATCTGGGCGGGCCTCTCCGACCTCGGCCTTCCGGGGCTGATGATCCCCGAGGCTCACGGCGGGCTGGGCCTTGGCCTCCTCGAGGCCGCCGTGGCGGCCGAGGCGCTGGGGGGCGCGGTGGCGCCGACGCCCTTCCTGGGCAGCGCGGTCCTCGCGCCGCTGGCCCTGACGCTCGGCGGCACGCCGGAGCAGCAGGCGAGGTGGCTGCCGAAGCTGGCGTCCGGCGAGGCGACCGCAGGGGTCTGCATCGCCGAAGCGGTGGCGGGCGCGCGCGACGGCGCGGGCGTGGTGGCCAAGGACGGGCGGCTGGAGGGCTTCTGCCTGTTCGGCCTCGACGCCCAGGACGCCGACCTGCTGGTGGTGGCCGACCGCGACGGCAAGCTCTGGCTCGCGGAGCGGCCCGCCGAGACGGCGGTGATGAGCAGCATCGACGAGACCCGGCGCCTCTCCGAGGTGATCTTCGCCGGCACGCCGGCCGAGCCCCTGGCGTCGAACGAGGCCCTGACCCGCCTGCGCGATGCGGCCTGGGTGGTCCTGGCGGCCGAGATGCTCGGCGCCGGCCAGACCATGCTCGAGAAGGCGGTCGCCTACGCCAAGGAGCGCAAGCAGTTCGGCCGGGTGATCGGCTCGTTCCAGGCCGTGAAGCACCTGTGCGCCGAGATGGCCGCGGAGCTGGAGCCCGCCCGCGCGCTCGTCTGGTACGCCGCCTACGCCTTCGATCACGCGCCCGAGGAAGCGAGCCTGATGGCCGCCCACGCCAAGGCGCACCTCTCCGAGATCGGCCGCTTCGTCGCCCGGACCTCGACCGAGGTGCACGGCGGGATCGGCATGACCGACCTGCTGGGCCTGCACTACTGGTTCAAGCGCCTCGGCCAGAACCGGCAGCTGCTCGGCGGGCCGGAGAAGGTCCGCGAGTACGCCGCCCGCGTGCAGGGGCTGGCGGCCTAGGCGCGCACCGCCGGCGCTCGCTGCGCCCAGGGCCGCGCCGCCTCCAGCTCGTAGGCGAGCTCGAAGAGGGTGCGCTCCTGGCCGCGGCGGGCCGAGAACATGGCGCCGACCGGCAGGCCGGCCGCCGTCCAGTAGAGCGGCACGCTCATGGCCGGCGCGCCGGCGATGTTGTGCAGCGGCGTGTAGCCCACGTACTCCTTCAGCCGCGCCACCAGGGTGTCGAACGGAACGCTCGGCCCCACCTCGCCGAGCAGGGGCGCGGGCGTCGACAGCACCGGCGACAGCACCACGTCGAACTGGTGGGCCGGGAACCAGGTGTCATAGGCGAGCGCATCGGCTTCCAGCCGCTGCATGGCGGCCGGCAGGGCCTCCGGCGGCGCCTTCCGGAACATCTCCACCATGCCCAGGGTGAAGGGCTCGAGCACCGTCTCGTCGGGCGCCTTGCCCATCGCCTTGCCGATGCCGGCCGCGATCTCGGCGGCGCCCGCCGCCCAGACCAGCAGGAAGTCGTCGATGAAGCGGGCGCCGTCCTCCGGCCACTGCGTGATCTCCACGCGATGACCCAGGCTCGCCACCATCTTGGCGGCGGCGTCCGTGGCCGCGACGACCTCCGGCGAGGGGGCGTGGCCGAGGCCGTTCTCCATCAGGAGACCGACGCGCAGCCGGCGCTTGGCGGGTCCGGCGACGAGGCCGACCGGCGGGAGCTGGGCGCCGGGCTGGGCGTCCTCGGTCAGGGCGAAGAGGGCCGCGGAGTCGCGGACGCTGCGCGACAGCGCGTGCTCGACGCCGAGGTCGGTGATCTTGGTCTCCCCGCGCGTTCCGATCATCCGGCCCCGCGAGGGCTTGAGGCCGAACAGGCCGCAGTTGGAGGCCGGAATGCGGATCGAGCCGCCGCCGTCGCTGGCGTGGGCGATCGGAACGATGCCCGCGGCCACGGCCGCCGCCGCCCCGCCCGAGGAGCCGCCTGACGACCGCTGCGGATCCCAGGGATTTCGCGTCGGCCCGAACGCCAGGGGTTCGGTGGTCGGCAGGAAGCCGAACTCCGGTGTGGCGGACTTGCCGATGGTGACGAGGCCCGCGCGGTCGAAGGCGCTGATGTAGTCGGCCTGGCTCGCCGCCGGCGGGCTGTGCAGCGCGGCCCGCGTGCCGTTGCGGGTGGGCAGGCCGCGGTAATCGTTGAGGTCCTTCACCAGGAAGGGGACGCCCGCGAACGCCCCCTGCGGCGCGCCCGTCTTGGCCTTGGCGAGCGCCCTGTCGAAGTCGGAGTTGACCAGGAAATTGAGTGCCGGCTGCAGGCGTTCGGCGCGCTGGATGGCGGCCTCCACGGCTTCTGCGGCGGTCAGCTCGCCGCGTCGGATGCGGGCGGCGGTCTCGGTGGCGTCGGGCCAGGCCGGCTGCGGCGAGGCCGGCCTGGGCTTGGCTGCGGCGGCGTTGGCGACGGCGACAAGCGCCACGGGCGCGGCGGCAAGGCCGCGGCGGGTGATCTTGGACATACGCACGTCCCCCCTCAGGACTTTTGCCGGCCAGCTTGGCCTCAGTGGCGGCGCGTGTCGATGCCCACCACCACCGACATGCCGGGACTGAGGCGCGCGGCGAGCGGTTGGCCTGCATCGATGGCGATCCTGACGGGAATCCGCTGCGCCACCTTGGTGAAGTTGCCGGTGGCGTTGTCGGGCCGCAACACGGCGAACTCGGAGCCGGCCGCCGGGGCGATGCGCTCGAGGTGGCCCTTCAGCTCGGCGTGGTTCAGGGCGTCGACCCGGAAGGTCACCGGCTGGCCGACCCGGATCTTGGCCATCTGGTTCTCCTTCATGTTGGCGATGATCCAGATCTGGTCCGGAACGATCTGCATCAGTTGCGTTCCGGGCGTGACGTACTGGCCGACCCGCACGCCCACCTCGCCCAGGCGGCCCGCCTGCGGGGCCAGGATGCGCGTGTTCTGAAGGTCGATCTCCGCGAGCTGGACCGCGGCGCGGGCGCTCTCCACCTGCGCCTCGAGCCCCTCGCGGCCGACGACGGACGTGGTCACCGCCTGACGGGCCACCTCGCGACCTGCCTGGGTCTGGGCGACGGTGGCGGCCGCCTGACGTTCGGCCGCCAGCGCCTGATCGCGCTGCTGCGGCGAGACCCAGCCGCCGCGGATCAGGACGTTGGTGCGGTTCAGGTCGGCCCGGGCGTGGGCGAGCGCGGCCTGCGCGGAGGCGATCTGCGCGGCGGTCTGGGCGACGTTGGCCTGGGCGCTCTTCTGCTGCTGGGCGGAGTTGGCGAGCCCGGCCTGCTGGGCGCCGAGCTGGGCCTGAGCCTGGGCAAGCTTCTGGCGGTAGATGCGATCGTCGATCTGCGCCAGCGTCTGGCCCGCCACCACGCGCTGGAAATCCTGCACCGGCACGGCCGTGACATAGCCGTCGACCTTGGGGCTGATCACCGTCACCTGCCCGCGCACATAGGCGTCCTCGGTGCGCTCGACGGCGCTGGTGAAGGGCGGCAGACGCCAGGCGAACAGCACCAGCAGCACGCCGAGCGCCGCCGCCGCCAGAATCGGGATCGTGGCGCGCGAGCGCAGCAGCCACGGCCGCCGCATGTGGGCGTCGTCTTCGTCGCTCATCCGGCGACCTCCGCTGCGAGCGCCTGGCGGCGGCGCCAGATCCAGATCCTGAGGCGCAGGCCGACGATCCAGACGAAGGTCAGGAGCGCCAGCGCCGCCACCAGGGCGAAAGCGTCGTTGTAGGCCAGCACATAGGCCTCGCGCGTGGCCTGCTGCTGGAGCAGGGCGAGGCCCTCGGCGCTCCTGAGGCGCGCATCGCCCAGGGTGTGCGCATAGGCGCCCGCGAGCTGCCTCACCCGGGCCGCCACCTGGGGATCGGCGAGGCTCAGGCTCTGGGTGAGCTGGTTCGAGTGGAACTTCTCACGGACGATGACGAAGGTGCCGAGCAGGGACGAGCCCAGCAGGCTTCCGAGGTTCACGCCGGCCGAGAACAGCATCACGAAGCTCACGAAGTGCGCCTGGCTGCGGGCCATGGCGCGGCTGATCCCGAACATCTGGACGGGCGGCAGGAAAAAGGCGCCGGCGAACGCCATCAGGCCCTGGGTGAGGTACATCTGGGCCGGCCGCGTCAGGCTCGTGGAGTGAGCGTCGAGCCACGAGGCGGCGATGATCAGGCTCAGTGCGAAGGCGAGCGGCGTGAGCGGCCGCTCCGGCTTGATGGTCAGACCGATCCACACGAAGCCGACGATCATCGCGCAGAGTTCGATCCAGAACAGGGTCTGCATCTGGTCGTTGGTCAGACCGAGGACCTGCATGAACCCCACAGCGCCGGTCGTCTGCTCCGAGAGGGCCAGGCGGAACAGGACGACGCCCGCCAGCAGACGCAACATCTCGCCCGACGAGAGCCAGCGGATGTCGAGCAGCGGCCGTTCCCGGTGCAGCTCCAGGAGGATGGCGGCGGCGAGCAGCACCACGGCCGTCGCCAGGCAGACGCCGATCCACGGCGCCTCGAACCACCAGACGTAACGGCCCATGGTGATGGCGACCGCCAGAAGGCCAAGTCCCGGGGCGAACAGGGCGAAGCTCGCCAGGTCGCCCCATTCGAAACGCATGGTCCGGGGGATCGGGGGCAGGCGCACCAGGGTGATCCCGGCGAAGCAGACGAGCGCCAGGCCGAGCTCCAGGAGGTAGAGCCCGTGCCACTGGCCGATCTGCAGCAGGTCGGGCGAGATCACCCGCGCGAGCGGCACGCCGAGCTGGCTCGCGCCCATGCCCAGCGCCACCGCGGTGGCGCGCCTGGCTTCGGGCCAGGCGGCGGTCATGTAGAGGATGGCGAGGGAGGTCATGGGCGCGGCGGCGACGCCCTGAGCCGCCCTCAGCGCCACGGCCGAGCGGAGGTCGTTGGACAGCAGGTGCGCGGCCGTGACCAGGATGTAGAGGCCAAGGCCCAGATCGGCGAACAGGCGAAGGCCGAACTGGTAGCGGAATTTCACCAGCAGGGCCGAGAGGCTGATCGAGGTGGCGTAGTAGGCGGCGAGCAGCCAGGCGCCTTCTGTCGGGGTGGCGCCCAACGCGCCCTGGATCGCCGGCAGATTGGCCGTGACGATGTTGATGCCGAGCCCGCCGGTGATGCCGACCAGGACGGACATCGCCGCATACACCAGCCCCCGCCCCAGCTCGTAGGGCGGGGCGGCGGGCGGCGGCGAAGGGAGGGCGGCGGGCGGCTGGCTCACGGTCCGAAGCTTGGGCCCGAGCTTGGGCTCGCAGCTTCAATACGGAGCGCGGGCGCGGGTTCGCCCGCCCAACAAAAGATGCCCCTCCTCAGGAGCGGGCGGCGTGCTCCGGCTTACCCTTGCGCTTGGTGTGCGCCATCTTCTCCAGCTCCTTCTCGCTCATGGACTCGGCCATGTGCTTGGAGGGCTCGCGGGCCTTGGACTTCGGCGTGTCGCCGCGCTTGATCGACAGGGCGGCTCCGGCGGCCTTCTGCTGCGCCTTGGACTTGGCGGGCATGGGATGATCTCCTGCAAAGCGCCCGCGTACCTGCGGACGTGCAGGGGAACGGTCTCGGCGCGGGAGGGCTCCCGGCTCAGGCGTCGGGAAACTGAAGGACGAGCCGCATCTGCCCCGTCTTGGGGGGCGTGAAGGGGGCGCTGCGCGGCTTGGCCGCCGAATCCACAGGCTGTCCCTCGATCGTGTAGGTCCCGGCCGGCAGCCTCATGAGAATCCAGGGCGCGTCGCAGGAGAGGCTCAGCACCTCGGCGCCCTTCCTGTCCTTCACCGTCACCGAGCCGCCGCCGAGGTATTCGTTCAGCGCGTTGGAGAACTCCACGCGCACCCCATAGCCGGCCCACTTGGGATCGAGCCGAGTCTGGCCGATGCCCGTGCAGGCGACGGGCACGCCGCCGACGGTCGTCTCGGCGTCCACCGGGACGGGCGTGGCGGCCGAGGCGGATCCGGCGAGGAGGAGGAGGGCGGCGCCCGCGGCGAGGCAGGACCTGGTGGCAAGCGACATCGGGGGAATCTCCGTGTGAGCTGTGCGACCATCCACCCACTCCGCAACCCTGGCTTTGACTACGGTCAAGCTCGCTAGACGCGGGACGGGGAGATAGGAGACGGGGCGCGGCGCAATGTCGTAAGAACCCCGCGCAATCCCGACCTCAGGAGCCTGCCGATGAAGACCCGCGCCGCTGTCGCCTTCGAAGCCAAGAAGCCGCTGGAGATCGTCGAGGTGGATCTGGAGGGGCCGAAGGCCTTCGAGGTGCTGGTGGAGATCAAGGCCACGGGGATCTGCCACACCGACGCCTACACCCTCGACGGCTTCGACTCCGAAGGCATCTTCCCCTCGATCCTCGGCCACGAAGGCGCTGGCGTGGTGGTCGAGGTGGGGCCGGGCGTCACCAGCGTGAAGCCGGGCGATCACGTGATCCCGCTCTACACGCCCGAATGCCGGCAGTGCAAAAGCTGCCTCAGCCGCAAGACCAACCTGTGCACGGCGATCCGCGCGACCCAGGGCAAGGGCCTGATGCCGGACGGCACGAGCCGCTTCTCCTACAAGGGCCAGCCGATCTTCCACTACATGGGCTGCTCGACCTTCTCGAACTACACGGTCCTGCCGGAGATCGCGGTCGCCAAGGTCCGGGAGGACGCGCCCTTCGACAAGGCCTGCTACATCGGCTGCGGCGTCACCACCGGCGTCGGGGCGGTGGTCAACACGGCCAAGGTCGAGCCGGGCGCCAACGTGATCGTCTTCGGCCTGGGCGGCATCGGTCTGAACGTGGTCCAGGGGGCCAAGATGGCGGGCGCCTCGATGATCGTCGGCGTCGACATCAATCCCGACCGCGAGGAATGGGGCCGCCGCTTCGGCATGACCCACTTCGTCAACCCGAAGACGGTGGACGGCGAGCTCGTCCAGCACCTCGTCGCGCTCACCGACGGCGGCGCCGACTACACGTTCGACTGCACCGGGAACACGACCGTCATGCGCCAGGCGCTGGAAGCCTGTCACCGCGGCTGGGGCGAGAGCGTGATCATCGGCGTGGCCGAGGCCGGCAAGGAGATCGCCACGCGCCCGTTCCAGCTGGTCACCGGCCGCGTCTGGAAGGGCACGGCGTTCGGCGGGGCGCGCGGCCGCACCGACGTGCCGAAGATCGTCGACTGGTACATGAACGGGAAGATCGAGATCGACCCGATGATCACCCACACCATGCCGCTGGAGGACATCAACAAGGCCTTCGACCTGATGCATGCCGGCGAGAGCATCCGCAGCGTCGTCGTCTACTGAGCGGCGGAGGGCGCCCCCGTGTCCGAGGCCGAGGATCCTCCCTGGTCGGTCGCCTGGACCGGCGAACAGGCGTTCCGTGTCCAGCCGTCCGCCGATTTCCCGGGCAAGCTGGAGCTCGACCAGAAACAGGCGCGCGGCGTCGGCCAGCCGATTTTCGCCGCCGTCCACGTCACCCGCCAGCGGCGCGGCATGGTGGACCTGCTCTGCCATGTCTGCGGCGAACCGACCGCGCCGGGCGACCGCTACATCTTCCCGACGGCGTCCGGCGGGCTCGTGACCCTGCACGACGGCAGCCAGCAATACGGCTGCAACGTCCCGCCGATGCATCGCGCCTGCGCCGAGCGGGCGCGCGCTGCCTGTCCGCATCTTTCCAGGCTTGCCGAGAAGCCGCTGAGCTGCGGCGACGACGAAGGGCGGCTGATCGAACGCACGGACGTGACGCCGGGCCTTGAAGCCATCGCCGCCCAGTTGCCGAAGGACGCCCCGGTCGTCCTGTCCTGCTACCGGCTTTACGGGGATGCGCTCACGCGTTCGGTGCTCGAGGCCCGCGCCGAGTGGGAAGCCGCGGCGCGCGAACGCCGCGGCATGCGTCCCTAGGCGCCGAGGCTCACCGCCAGGCGGCGCCCCTTGTCGTCACGCGTGCAGGTGACGGCGGCGCCGAGCGGCTCCTGCTCGATCATCTTCTGCACCAGGGCCGGATCCTCGACCGCGGCGACGAAGCGTTCGTTCGCGGCGGTGCGGCAAACGAGGATGCCCGCCGGCTGCTCGCGGCCATAGTCGATCGTGTAGGTCTCGACCGTGCCGCTGAGGGCCTCGGCCGGGGCCGTGGTGGGCGGGGTCCAGCCGTCGATCTCTGCCTGCAGGGCCTTGGAGTCGAAGCCCTTCCATTCGGCCCGCTGGGTCGAATAGACGCCCACCGAATACTTCGACAGGAAGCCGCCGTTGGCCCCGACGAAGCCGTAGGCGCCGGGCGTGGCGCGCAGGCCGCGGACCATGCTCGCGATGGCGTGCATGGAGTAGTTGTTGCCCGCGCCGCCGAAGAACGGCAGGCCGCCGGTGACGGTCAGCGGCCGTGGGTCGTCCGCCGCGACGCCGAGGTCGTCGCGCACGTCGAACACCGCCACCGGGAAACAGGAGTAGAGGTCGAAGAGGGCGATGTCCTTGACCGCCACGCCGGCCACCTCCAGCGCCTTGCGGCTGGCCAGGGCCGCGGCCGGGTAGGCGGCCATGTCGACCCGGTCGAGCGGCGTGCGTTCCACGGTGTCGGCGCCGCCATGCAGATAGACCCAGCGATCCTCGGGCACGCCCATGGCGCGCGCCTTCTCCACCGAGGTCAGCAGGACGGCCGCGCCCTGGTTGGCCTGGTCGCGGGCCACCATGCGGCGCGGGAAGGGGTCGGCGACCAGGCGGTTCTTCGGCGTGACCGCGGCGAGCTCCTCGGCCGAGAACACCTCCTGGCTCATGGCGTGCGGATTGCCGTGCGCCACCTGCGTGAAGGGCGCGAACAGCCTGCCCATTTCGAGGCCGTAGGCCGCGCGGTCGAGGCCGGCCTTGCCGCGGCGGGCGTTCTCGAAGAGCGCGTAGACCTGGATCGGGGCGCGGGCGCCATGGCTGGCGAGGTCGCGGTCCAGCAGGCTGTCGACGCCGTAGCCCCGATCCTCGAGGTCCCCCTCGACGGTCTCGGCCCAGTCGCGGCTCTCGCCCTTGCCCATGAGGTGGCGGATGGTGGAGATCGCCTCCGAGCCGCAGATCAGCGCCATGCCGACCTCGCCCTGGGCGATCTTCTGGCTGAGCTCGTTGACGAGGTGCTGCGGACCCTGTCCGCCGACCGGCTCGAGGATCGCCCGCTTCGGATTGGCGTCAATGCGCTTGGCCACCGAGCGAGGGAAGTTGTTGGAGCAGCCGAACGGCGCGATCGCCTTGGGGCCGGAGATCTCGAACTGGCGGATGGCGGCGATCAGGTCGAGCTCGGGCGCCAGCGGCCGCTGGGCCTTGGCGTCGTCGAGGGCGGCCTGGGCGGCGCGGCCGGCCAGGTCCGCCGGCGACAGGGCCGCATAGTCGGGGGCGTCGATCCGCTCCGACGCCTCGCCCACTCCGATGATGATCGGCGTCAGATCCGCCACGCGCGCCTCCTCCAGGGTCTGTTTGCGCGGAACCTAGAGGAGTGACGCAGCGGCGGCCAAGCGCCGGCTTGGGCTAGAGACCCTGGACCAGGACCACCCGGTAGTCGGCGGCCTTCTTCCGATGGGCGAGCGCCTCCTGATAGGCCGGGCTGTTGTACCAGGCCCGCGCGGCGTCCATGTCGGGGAACTCGAGCAGCACGACGCCATCGGCCGTTTCGCCTTCCCAGGTCTCCGCCGCGCCGTAGTAGGCGAGGGGCTTCAGCTGATGATCGCCGCGCGCCGCGCCCGCCTTCTTGGCGTAGACGGCCAGCTCGTCCGGATCGTCGAGCCGGTTGCGGATGAAGATGGCGTACGCGGCCATGAGCGTTCCCCCTGTTCAGATCGGATCGTAGGGGAACACGGTCGCCGACGGGCCGAGGTCGGTGAAGGCGGCCTTCATCGACGGCATGGCCTGCTCGAGGATCGCTTCCGGGCTCCAACCCTCGACCTTGGTCACCGAGCGGACCGGGCGCGGCTGGTTGAACAGCACGATCTCGTTGCCGCGCGCGGCGAAGATCTGGCCCGAGACGTCCTTGGCCGCAGCCAGCGCCACCGCCAGCTGGGCCACCTGGTCGGCGCGCATGAAGTTCTTCATCCGGTCAACGCGCTGGGCCGAGGCCTCGTCCTTCACCGGGATGGTGGCGATCATCCGCGTCCAGGCGAAGGGCGCGATGATGTTGGAGCGCACGTTCTTGCTCGCGCCTTCCATGGCGACGATCCGCGACAGGCCCATCACGCCGAGCTTGGCGGCGGCGTAGTTCGCCTGGCCGATGTTGCCGATCAGGCCCGAGGTCGAGGTGAAGTGGACGTAGGCGCCGTCTTCCTGGTTGCGGAAGTGCTCGATGGTGGCGCGGGTCACGTTGTAGGCGCCGCGCAGGTGCACCTCGATGACCGCGTCCCAGTCGCTGTCGTCCATCTTGTGGAACATCTTGTCCCGCAGGATGCCGGCCGGGTTCACCACCGCGTTCAGCGAGCCGTAGGTGTCCATGGCCTGCTCGACCATGCGCTTGACGCCGTCCATGCTTGAGACGCTGTCGGAGTTCGACACCGCCTCGCCACCGGCCGCGCGGATCTCCTGCGCCGTGGCCTCGGCCGGGCCCGCATCGCCCACGTCGCCGCCGGCCACCGAGCCGCCGAGGTCGTTGACCACCACCTTCGCGCCGGCCTGAGCCGCGATGAGGGCGCAGGCCTTGCCGATGCCGCCCGCGCCGCCGGTCACCAGGACCACCTTGCCGTCCAGAACTCCCACCGTTCGTCTCCTCGTCTCTAGATTGGTTGCCGGGCCGGCGCTCAGGCCGCCTCGAAGATCGCGGCGAGGCCCTGACCGCCGCCGATGCACATGGTCTCCAGGCCGTACTTGCCGTCGCGGCGCTTCAGCTCGCGCAGCAGGTTGGCGAGGATGCGGCCGCCGGTGGCGCCGATCGGGTGGCCCAGCGAGATGCCTGAACCGTTCACGTTCAGCCGGTCGCGCTCGTCCCAGCCCCAGCCCTTCAGCACGGCCAGAACCTGGGGCGCGAAGGCCTCGTTGAGCTCGACGAGGTCGATGTCGTCCCAGCCCATGCCCGAGCGGGCGAAGAGGCGCTCCACGGCCGGCACGGGGCCGATGCCCATCCGCGCCGGATCGCAGCCGGCCGCGGCCCAGGAGACGAACCAGCCCATGGGCTCGAGGTTGAGCTCGGCCAGCTTGTCCTCGGCGACCACCAGGCAGGCGGCGCCGGCGTCGTTCTGCTGGCTGGCGTTGCCGGCCGTGACCACGCCGCCCTTCTCGATGGCCGGCAGCTTGGAGAGGCTCTCGAAGGTCACGTCGCCGCGAACGCCCTCGTCCTTGTCGAAGACGACCGGGTCGCCCTTGCGCTGCTTCACCGAGACCGGCACCAGCTCGTCGTCGAACTTGCCGGCGGCCCAGGCGTCGGCGGCGCGCTTGTGGCTCATGGCCGCGTACTCGTCGCACTCCTCGCGGCTGATCTGGTAGTCGCGGGCCAGGTTCTCGGCGGTCTCGATCATGCCGCTGATGACGCCGAAGCGCTCGATCGGCTGGCTCATCACGCGGCCGCGGGCCAGACGGTCGTGCATGGTCACCGAGCCGGCGCGCGCGCCCTTGCGCATGTCGAGGGTGTAGTACTCGGCGTTGGACATGCTCTCGCAGCCGCCGGCCACCACCACGTCCGCGGCGCCGGTCTGCACCATCATGGCCGCGTCGATCACCGCCTGCAGGCCCGAGCCGCAGCGGCGGTCGAGCTGATAGCCGGGGATCTCGATGGGCAGGCCCGCGGCGAGCGCCGACCAGCGGGCGATGCAGGGCGCCTCGCCGTTGCCGTAGCCCTGGGCGAAGATCACGTCGTCGATCTTCATGGGATCGATGCCGGTGCGCTCCACGAGGGCCTTCAGCACGGTCGCGCCGAGGTCGCCGGCGGTCACGTTGGAGAGGGCGCCGAGGTACTTGCCCACCGCCGTGCGGATCGGGCTGACGATGGCTGCGCGGCGAAGGGTCGACATGGCGGGTCTCCTGGGATCGGCTGGAGCGTCTGGGCGGCTTGTCTCTAGCGAGCGGCCGCCGTGGAGTCACGTTGGGGTTAATCAGCCTCCCCCATCGTCAAGCCAGGCCTTTCGCGGGCGGGATTCGATTGGCCTCCGTTACGTCAGGCGACCTAGCTAGACGGCATGCTGGAGACCCTCGATCTCGCCACGATCCCACCGGCCGACGAGGCCCTGCGGGGGCCCGTGCGCGCCTTCCTGGCCGAGCGGCTGGCCGACATGCCCGCGGCGCGCCGCGCCCGCTCCTGGATGGGCTTCGACGCCGATTTCAGCCGCGCGCTCGCCGGCCGCGGCTGGGTGGGCCTGACCCTGCCCAAGGACTACGGCGGCGGCGGCCGCAGCCACTTCGCCCGCTTCGTGCTGATCGAGGAGCTGCTGGCCGCGGGCGCGCCGGTGGCCGCCCACTGGATCGCCGAACGTCAGAGCGGCCCGCTCATCCTGCGCTACGGGACCGAAGCCCAGCGCCAGGCCATCGTGCCGGCCATCTGCCGCGGCGAGGCCTTCTTCTGCATCGGCATGAGCGAGCCCAACTCCGGCTCGGACCTCGCCAGCGTGCGCAGCCGGGCGGTGAAGACGGCCAACGGCTGGAAGCTCTCGGGGTCGAAGATCTGGACGACCTACGGCCACAAGGCCGACTACATGATCGCCCTGGTGCGCACGAGCGGCGGGCCCGAGGATCGCAACAAGGGCCTCTCGCAGCTGCTCATTCCGATGAACACGCCCGGCGTCACGGCCCGGCCGATCCGCGATCTGGCGGGCGACGAGCACTTTTCGGAGGTGCATTTCGACGAGGCCGAGCTGCCCGACGACGCCCTGCTCGGCGAAGAGGGCAAGGGCTGGGAGCAGGTCAACGCCGAGCTCGCCTTCGAGCGCAGCGGGCCGGAGCGCATCTACTCCAGCACCGTGCTCGTCGACGAATGGCTGACCTACGTCCGCGACCGCGGCCAGGTGAACGACGCCGAGCGCGAACTGGCGGGCCGCCTGCTCGCCCAGCTCGCGGCCCTGCGCAACCTGTCGCTCTCGGTCACCGCCATGCTGGCGGCCGGCAAGAGCCCGGTGGTCGAGGCCTCCATGGTCAAGGACCTCGGCACCACCTTCGAGCAATCGATCCCCGGCCTGATCGCCGACCACCTGGCCGGCGAGGCGCCGGGCAGCGTGCCGGGCGGCCTCCTGGCGACCCTCGAATATGTGGCGGGGATGAGCCCGACCTTCTCCCTGCGCGGCGGCACCCGCGAGATCCTGCGCGGCATCATCGCCCGCGGCCTGGGCCTGAGGTGAGCGAGATGAGCGACGACCTGCTGCTGGACCAGTACGCCCGCCTGCTGGACGCCGTGCCGGCCGGCGATCCGTGGCCGACCCTGGCCGAGTCCGGGTTCCTCGACCTGCTGCGGCCCGAACCCGCGGGCGGCGCGGGCCTCGACCTGGAGGCGCTGTTCCCGCTCGCCCTGGAGACGGGCCGCAGGGCCGATCCGCCGCCGGTGCTGGAGACCATGGCCGCGCGCCTGAAGGATCCCGAGGCGCTGGGCGTGGCGGACGTGGAGCCCGTCCTCGGTCGCCCGCTCGCCGCCGCCCTGGCCGCCGGCCAGATGGCCGGCGCCATGCTCGAGGTCCAGCGGATGACCGTCGATTACGCCCTCCAGCGCCAGCAGTTCGGCCGCGAGATCGGCAAGTTCCAGGCGATCCAGCACCAGCTCGCGGTCCTCGCCGAGGAGGCCATGGCCGCACGCATCGCCGCCCAGGCCGCCTTCGTGGGCTCGCCCCTCGAGGTCTCGGAGCGCCGCGCCGCGGTCGCCAAGCTGCGCGCCGGCCAGGCGGCCCTGCAGGTCTGCGCCATCGCCCACGCGGTGCACGGCGCCATCGGCGTCAGCCAGGAGCACGACCTGCACCACTACACCCGCCGGCTGCGCGCCTGGCGCCTCGCCCACGGCGGCGAGGCCTGGTGGGCGCGGCGTCTCGGCGACTGGGCGCTGGCCGAGCGCCAGGACGTCACCTCCCTGGCGCGGGCGATCTAGGTCCGGCCTCCTAGGTTGGGCGCCCCCTAGGTTCGGCGCCCCAGGGCCGCGTCGAGCTGGCGCAGCACGGCTTCGTCCCAGCCGTAGACGTCGTCGCGGAACGCCACCTGGTCGCCGTCCACCCAGGCGGTCCAGTAGTAGATGGCGACCGGGATCTGGGTCTTGAGCGCGATGGCGTGGGTGTCCGCGTCGGCGAGGTCCTCGTCGACCTGCTCGGGCGGCATGCCGGAGTCGCGGCCCAGGACGAACTTGGCGAGGTCGATCGCCTTCTCCAGGCGCACGCAGCCGTGGCTCACCTGGCGCTGAGGCCGGGTGAAGGCGGCCTTGGCCGGCGTGTCGTGCAGGTAGACGGCGTAGGCGTTGTCGAATTGGAACTTCACCTGGCCGAGGGAATTGCCGTCGCCCGGCTTCTGCACCAGCCGATCGCCCTCCTGCACGAAGTTGTGCGAGGCGAGGTAGGCCTCGCCCTTGGGCAGGATCTCCTTCTCGGCGATCTCCTTCGGCACGTTCCACGAGGGATTCAGCACCACGGTGTGGATCTTCGAGGTCAGGATCGGCGTCTCGTCGCCCGGCTTGCCGGCGGCGACCAGCATGTGCATGGCCGGCTGGCCATCGACGTACATGTCGAACAGGCCCGCCGCGGAATTCACTTCGATGCGGGTGGGCGGCGTCTCGCGCGGCGCCCAGCGCCAGCGCTCGAGGTTGGCGCGGATCTGGGCGGCCCGGGCGATGGCCGGGACATTCAGGGCGGCGAGGGTGTGGGCGTCGACCGCGCCGGTGGCCGGCAGGCCGTGGCGGGTCTGGAAGGCGGCGACCGCCTGGCCGAGCGCCGCGTCGTAGGGCGCGTCGGGCGCGGCCTGGGCGACGGCCGCGTCCTCGAAGCCCAGCCGCTTGCGCAGCGCCGCGACCCGCGGACCGCCGGCGCCCAATTTCAGCGCCGGACCGGTCGGCACCGCCGGCCAGCCCCCGTCATCGGCGATCTTCAGGTAGGTCGCATAGCCCTTGCGCAGCGCCTCGTACTGCGGCGCGGCGGGCGGCAGGCTGGCGAGCCACTCCTGCATCTTGTCCTGGGCCACCGCGGCGCGCAGCTCGGCGGCCGCGTCGTACTTGGCGCTCGAGCGCATGCCCCAGTTGGGATCCATGGCCCCCTTCGGGATGGCGAAGCCGTGCATGGCGCGGGCGTAGGAAACGAGTTCCGAGGCGAGCCGACGCTGGGCCGCCGTCCGCGTGCCGGCCTCGTCGGACTTGAGCTGGTCCTCCAGCCCATCCACCGGGAAGGCCGCGGGCGGGAAGCCGTGGCTGGGCGCTTCGGCGAGGACCTTCAGCGCCTGTTCGGCCTGGCTATCCGAAAGGGTGACGGCTTCGGCCGTGACCTGCCCCTGGGCGCCGCCCGGGCGCGAGCAGGCCGTCATCGGGCCGGCCAGAACCACCGCGGCCGTGGCCGCAAACAACCATCCGCGGCGCTCCAGGCCGCGGCTCCATGAACTCTGCAAAGCACTCTCTTTCGCGTGTCACCTGGCAAGACAACGCGAGCGGCGCAGGTTGGTTGTGGGATGGCCGCCTCAGTCGCCGTCCAGCGCCGCCATAACCTTCTCCGGCTGGCTGAGCGCCATCAGCCGTCCGCCGTCCTCCACCAGGCTGAAGACCGCGTCGGGCAGCACCTCGCGCCAGTAATCGAGCACCTGGATCGGGTCGTGCATGGTGTCGTGGGCCGCCACCAGGACGCGCCACCGGTCCGTGCCCGGGATCGGCCCGGGCTTTGAGCCGCGGACGAAGTCGGTCTGCTCGTTCACGTAGCCGGCGATGCGTCCCGTCGAGAACATCCGCTGGGCGTGGAAGTAGTCGCGCACCACGCCGGGGTCGCGGATGGCCAGCTCGTCGGCCGGGCTGCCGCTCATGCTCGCCTGCAGAAGGCGCAGCGTCCGCTCGTAGGTGAGGCCGCGCCCGATCACCCCCGCCGCGGTGCGGATCAGGGCCGGGTTGCCGAGATAGGCCTGCTTGAAGGCGCCGAGCGGCCCGACGATGCGGCTGCTGGCGGCCGAGTGCGGATCGGGATTGACCAGCACCGCGCGGTCGATGAGCTCGGGCGCGCGGCGGTGCAGCGCCAGGACGAACTGCGCGCCGCCGCGGGCGACCACGTCCAGCCGTCCGATCTTCAGTTTCTCGAGCACGAGGAGCGCGTCCTGAGCGGCCGTGGCGTAGGGGTCGTGCTCGCCGGGCTTCATGCCGGCATGGGTGTCGCTGAGGCCGAAGCCGGGCCGGTCGATCGAGATCGGACGGTAGCCTGCGCCCTGCAGGGCGCGCAGGAGACGGCGTCCGACCACCCGGCTGGTCAGGCTGGAGTGGACGACCAGGACGGGCTTGCCGGTCTTCGGCCCGTAGTCGCTGACCGCGATGCGGCTGCCATCGGCCCGCCGGACGAACTGCACAGGCTCGGCGCTGGTGTCGAAGAAGCCCATGTCGCCGGCCGTCGCCTGGGTGATCCAGCGCAGGGCGTTGGCCTCGGCCAGCCGCCGGGCCAGCCCCGCGGCCGAGTTGGCGTCGAGCAGCAGGTAGATCTGGTCGAGCTCCTTCTTGACCACGGCCTCGCTGATCCTGAGCGCGCTCGCGGCCATGGACCGCGAAAGCCCGTCGGCGATCAGCACCGCGATCGCCGCCTGGCGCGGAGTCAGGCCCCACTGGTCGGCCAGGGCTTCGGCCGCGTCCTCGTCCGGCACCAGGCCGAAGGCGAAGGAGGTGATGTGGTGCACCAGGGCGGGCAGGCGGCTGACGCCGACCCGCTTCATGGCCTCGGCGAGGGCTTCGCGGGCGGTGTGATACGAGATGCCGAGCGCCTCGGCCGCGGGCTTCACCCCGCCGCCGCGGATGGTGGCCAGCGCGACCCGCGACTGCAGGCCGCTGAGGCCGAACGATCGGCAGGCCTCGTCGAGCGAGCGTGCCGCCAGGGCCGAGCTGACCGTGACCACGACCACCGCCTCGGGCGCGGCCGCCGCAGCAGCGAGGAAGTCGGCGGGCAGGGGCCACCCGGCCGCCATGCCGGCGGGAGCGTAGGCGAACATCGCCGCGCCCGTCGAGCCGCCGCCGGCCGGAGCCTCTGGCTCCGGCGCGACCGAGGTCAGGAGCGGGGTGCGGCTGCGGGCCGCGCGGGCGATGATCTCCCTGTCGAGCCACCGGCGGTCGGTCTCGCGTGCGAAGGCCTCGGTGGCGCGGATCAGGGCGCCCCGCGGGCTGACCAGGGCCGCAGCGATGCTTTCGGGGCGGAACAGCGCGACCTTGGCCGCCTCGCTGACCTCGAAGCCGGCGTCCCTCATGAGCTGTGCGATCTGGCGGCTGTCGTCCGACATGGTGCGGGCTCAGCTCGCGTCCAGGGCGGCCAGCACCTTCTCCGGATGGCTCAGCGCCATCAGCCGGCCGCCGTCCGGAACCAGCGAGAAGGTGGCGTCCGGCAGGATGTCGCGCCAGTAGGCCAGGACCTCCCTCGGATCATGCAGGGTGTCGTGGGCGGCGACCAGCACCCGCCAGTCGGTCGTCCCCGGAACCGGGGGCGGCTTCGGCGCCCGGACGAAGTCGGTCTGCTCGTTGACGTAGCCGGCGATGCGGCCGGTGGCGAACATGCGCTGGGCGTGGAAGTAGTCGCGCACCAGGTCGGCGTCGCGGATCGCCAGCTCGTCGGCGGCGCTGCCCTCCATCCAGGCCTGCATCATCCGCGTCGTGCGCTCGTAGTTCAGGCCGCGGGCGATCACGGAAATCGACAGCCGGATGATCGCGGGGTTGCGGGCATAGGCGAGCTTGAGCGCGCCATAGGGTCCGATGTTGCGCCCCTCGGTGGTGGTCGGCGGGTCGGGATTGACCAGCACGACGCGCTCCAGACGCCCGGGCGCCTGGCGATGGAGGGCCAGGACGAACTGGGCGCCGCCGCGGGCGACGACGTTCAGTGCGCGGATCTTTAGCTGGTCGAGCACGCGCACGGCGTCCTCGGCCGCGGTCGCGAACGGATCGTGTTCGCCGGGCCTCTTTCCGGCATGCTCGTCGGTGAGCCCGAAGCCGGGGCGGTCGATGGAGATCGGTCGATAGCCGGCGGCCTGCAGGGCGCGCAGCAGGCGGCGGCCGACCACCCGGCTGGTCATGCTCGAATGGACGACGAGCACGGGTTTGCCCGACCTTGGCCCGTAGTCGCTGACGGCGATGCGGCTGCCGTCGGGACGCTTCACGAACTGCAGGGGCTCGGCGCTGGTGTCGAAGAAGCCGATCTCGCCGGCCGTCGCCTGGGTGATCCAGCGCAGGGCGTTGGCCTCGGCCAGCCGCCGGGCGAGCCCGGCCGCGGTGCTGGCGTCGAGCAGCAGGTAGATTTGGTCGAGCTCCTTCTTGACCACCGCCTCGCTGACGCCGAGCGCCGCCGCGGCCATGGCGCGCGAGAGGCCGTCGGCGATCAGCACGGCGATGGCCGCCTGGCGCCTGGTCAGGCCCCACTGGTCGGCCAGGGCGGCCGAAGCGTCGGCTTCGGGCAGCACGCCGAAGGCGAAGGAGGTCAGGCGATGCACGAACGCCGGCAGGCGGCTGACGCCGACCCGCTTCATCGCCTCAGCCAGCGCCTCGCGAGCCGTGTGGTACGAGATCCCGAGCTGCTGGGCGGCCGGCTTGACGCCGCCCAGGCGGATGGTCGCCAGGGCGATGCGCGACTGCAGGCCATTGAGGCCGAACGCGCGGCAGGCCGCGTCCAGAGACGCCTCGGCGAAGGCCATGCTGACCGTCACGATCAGCACGCTCTCCGGCGTCGCGGCGGCGGCCTCGAGAAGCGCCGGGGGCAGGGGCCATCCCGCCGCCATCGGGGCGGGGGCGTAGGCGAACATCACCGATGGCCCGCCCTGTGCGTCCTGCGGCGAGGCGGCGACGTCGAGCAGCGGCCGCTGGGTGTGCAGCGCCTGGGCGATCAGTTCGGGATTGATCCAGCGGCCGTCGGCGCCGGCCGAGAAGGCGTCGGTCGCGTGAAGCAGGACGCCTCGCGCGTCGAGGAGGGCGGCGGCGATGCTTTCTGGACGGAATAAAGCAACGTCGGGCGCTTCACTGATGTCGAATCCCGCGTCTCTGACGAGCTGCGCGACGACTGTACGCTCTACCGACAACTCGAACTAACTCCCCCACCCTTAATCACAAGAGATACACATTTACGCCGTCAGGCAAGTGCGGCGCCCCCCAATCGGGGATGTACTGAACTGTCGAGCCTTCCCTACTGGACGAGACGTGCTGGGCCTGCCGCGCCGAACGAGGCGTGGCCGGAGTGCGCTTGGGGGTGGCTTATGGACTTCACGGGAACGAGCGCGGACGAGAACGTCGCGGGCACGAGCGGCGACGACACGCTGAACGGTCTGGCAGGGAACGACACCCTGGACGGCGGCTCGGGGAACGACGCCCTCTACGGCGGCGACAACGACGACCAGCTGATCGGCGGCGACGGCTACGACGCGCTGCGTGGCGAGGGGGGCAGCGACACCCTCTCCGGCGGCAATGACGACGACTACCTGGTCGGCGGCGGCGGCGACGATCAGATCGACGGCGGGGCGGGGATCGACCGGGCGGCCTATGGTGGGGCGAGCGGCGGCGTCACCGTCGATCTCACCCTCCAGGGCCAGGTGCAGAACACCGGCCAGGGCAACGATACGCTCAATAACATCGAGCAGGTGTCGGCCTCCGCCTACAACGACGTGCTGACGGGCGACGACAATTCCAACTGGCTGTGGGGCGCCGGCGGCGCGGACACGCTCTCCGGCGGCAATGGCGACGACCTGCTGTCCGTGGGCAAGGGCGACTCCCACGTCGATGGCGGGGCGGGCACGGACGCCCTGTCGTTCTACAGCAATACCCTGGACGGGCCGGTGAACGTGTCGCTGGCCCTGCAGGGCCAGGCCCAGGTGACCGGCCAGGGCACGCTCACGATCTCGAACGTCGAGAACCTCTCCGGCGTCTGGAACGCCAACGACACCCTGGCGGGCGACGGCGCCGCCAACGTGCTGGCAGGCTGGAGCGGCTCGGACTCCATCTCCGGCGGATCCGGCGACGACACCCTCGTCGGCGACGGCTTGATCCACATCGATGACCACGGCACGGGCGGCGCGGGGCCGATCACCCTCTTCCTCGACGACGGCGATCCCACTTCGATCCTCGGCAACGACACCCTGGACGGCGGCTCCGGCAACGACAGCATCAACGCCGGCGGCGGCAACGACCTCGTCATTGGCGGGGTGGGCAACGACACCATCGACGGTGGGGCCGGGACGGACACCCTGACCTACGCCAACGCCTCGGCCTGGGTGAATGTCGACCTCAGCGCCGGCACGGTCGCGCAGAACGGCGCCGCCAAGGACCTGGTCTCGAACATCGAGGCGGTGGTCGGCTCCAACAACTGGGACAAGCTGGTCGGCGACGGAAACGCCAACCTGCTGTCGGGGGGCGCGGGGCACGACTATCTCTCGGGCGGGGCGGGGAACGATACGGTTCAGGGCGGCGCCGACGACGACTTCGTCTCCGGCGGCCAGGGCGACGATGTGCTGGACGGCGGGGCCGGCCTCGACCGCGTCGGCTTCAGCGCAGGGGCGACGGGCGGGGTGACGGTCAGCCTCGCGCTGCAGGGCCAGGTGCAGAACACCGGCCAGGGCAACGACCTCCTCACCGGCTTCGAGCACCTGTCGGGCACCCGCTACAGCGACAGCCTGACGGGCGATGCGGGCGACAACTGGATCTGGGGCGGCTCGGACGGCTCGGGTGTCACTGGCAACGACACCATCTCGGCCGCTGGCGGCAACGACCTCGTCCAGGTTGGCGCGGGCGACCATGTGCTCGACGGCGGCGCGGGGACCGACGCGCTCTCCTTCGAAGGCAACGCCACCGACATCAGCT
>NZ_QFYQ01000002.1:300000-390797 GCF_003254475.1 Phenylobacterium soli | reverse complement strand
TGCTCGTCCGGGAAGGCTTCGAAGAGTTCAATCAGGCTGTCGAAATGGCGGAGCATCGGGGCGGTCCTTGTCGATAGGCCCACTATGACTCAGCTCGGGGCGTGGGTCAATGATGTATATAGGTCCCAGCCGCGGCGATTATATACTTTGCAAATCGGCCGATTGACTCCCGCCGTGGCGGGGGTTGAACCTGCCTCTCGGGTCAACCGGGAGGGGCCGATGCGGCGAGCCATGGCGGGCGGTAAGGGGCGCGGATCGGGCTACAAGCCGCCGAAGATGCCAAAGCCCCCGACGCCCTTCATAAGGGACCTCGCGGCCGAGCAGCGCATACGCCCGTTCATCGAGGCGCGGCGGGTGATCCAGTTCGTTTCGAAGGGGAAGACAAGAACCGTCGAGCCTTTTCTGCTTGGCTACAACCACGCTGGAAACCTTGAGCTATCAGCGTGGCAATTGACCGGCGGTAGCGGTCAGGGATGGCGAGGCTTTCTCGTACGTGAGCTATCCGGCATAGCTGCAACTCCAGCCACCTTTGCAGGATCACGGCCGGGCTATAACCCCAACGACTCCCAGATGCAGTTGATCGTCTGTCGCGTGTAGCGACCTCGCAATCGCACGGCTGAGGCCAGTGGGCTGGGAACCTGTTCAGCGCGCAGGTGCTTTGGTGAACGCGTCGCATGGTAATATGATACCGTGCGGTATCGAGTTACCGCAATTCACTTCCGCGTTAACAGCTCCGGCAGCTTAGCGACGTTCGCCGCGATCCGACGCGCCAGGTCACGGCTCACCCGAGCGTCCCGCTCCGTCCCGACAAGCGGCGTCTCTCGGTAATAGACGAAGGCGAACTTCTGGCCGTTGGCGGCCTCGACCCAATAGGCGTCGCCGTTGTGATGCACCGTCCAAGGCGGCGGAAGGCGGTCGGTCATGCGTGAACGAAAGCAGAACTTAAGCCCGCTGGCGAGTCCTATCGGCGTTCGCTAGGCTCGGCCTTCTTTGGGAGGAATGCCGATGCTTCGTACCCTCGCTATCGCCGCCGCCTTCGTCCTGGCCGCTGGCGCCGCCAACGCTCAGAAGATCGACGCGAAGGGCAAATGCCACGACGCCAAGGGCCACTTCGCCAAGATGGAAGTCTGTAAGGGCGGCGCAGCCCCTAAGGCCGCCGACGCTGGTCCCTACAAGCTGGACGCCAAGGGCAAGTGCCATGACGCGAAGGGGCGGATGGCGAAGAAGGAAATGTGCGCCGCGAAGAAGTAGCGGACGGCTAGGTCTGCGAGCCTCAGAAGGGCTTGCAGACCTTGTTCCCCCACTGATCGACCCACTCATGGGTCCCGGCCGGGCAACCCTTGCTCGTGTCGTAGTAGTCCGTTCGCGGCTGGCCCGGACTATCGAAGGTCCGGCAGATCTGATTGCCCCATTTGTCCACGGCGGGATGAGCCCCGGTCGGGCACTGTTGGCCGCGCGGCGTTTGAGCCGTGGCGGTGCTGTTGTCGCCGAAGCGCTTGCAGACCTGGTTTCCCCAGGTATCGACGCTCGGATATGAGCCCACCGGGCATTGCTGAGCCTGCGCCGGGAGCGCGGCGCCGACTGCGAAAAGCGCTGACAGCGCGAGAGCTGCGGCAATCTTCATGGAAGCCTCCCCTGCGGGAAACTTCACCCAAGCTCGCGCTCAAGTCTAGCTAGTCGGCCTTCGGCTCAGGCTTCCGATCCTTCGGCGCGATCTGGCGCAACGCGTCCTCAAAGTGCTTCTCGTCCTCGTCCGCTTCCAGTTCACGGGCGAGGTCGCGGAACTTGTCTATCTGCGATTGCTCAGCTTTGTTGTCGGGCATGGCGAGGCCATTCCTTCGCGTCGGGGGCGTCACTCTAGGCGACTACGCGGCGTTCACTGACGAGAGTAGCATAAATGGGCACCGCTACATGCTGGTGGGCGGCGTCTCGTGCCACTCCACATACGCGGATCGGCGAGTTGATGGAGGGCAGGCTAGATCGCTGGTGGAAGAACGATGCCAATGGGCCTGCTGAGTTGGCCGAAGCGCTCAGGGTGCACGCCCCCCCCTATTTCGAGAGCCACCGCAGCCTCGGGGCCCAAGCGGGCTACTACGGCAGGGGCAGCCCGAGATGGTACTCGGTGCCGGGCCGAATCTACCTTGCGCTGACCCTCCATCGGATGGGCGAGTCTGAGGAGGCATGTCGGGTGCTGTCCGATCCGCCGAAATCGGTTGTCGGGACGTGGAGGGCCCAGGTCGATAGCGTCCGCGACTGGCTCGGATGCCCTCCGCTGATCACACGGTAGAGGAGCAAAGGCGGTGGCGCCGATTGCGGAAGTGGCGTTCGATTTATCCGGCTCCGCGCGCGCAAAGCTGCGCCTGACCGGTTTGGCGGTGGCGGCGACCGCACATCAAGGCCACGCTTGATGGCCGGCAAACCGTCCGAGACCGCATGGGCCTAGCTTTGGGATGCTGAAACGAGGAGGCATCCCATGCTTCGCGCCCAGACTGCCGCCATCGCCGCGATCGTCGGCCTGGCCATGACCGCCACGGCCCTGCCGGCCGCGGCGCAATCCCAGAGCATCGCGCCGCTCGACGTCGTCAAGGCGCCGACCACCCTGCGCGTCAGCGTCGCCGGCAAGGACATCGCCACGGTCCGCCGCGACGTGCGCATGGCGGCCAACACCGTGTGCCGCAACGCGGTGGCCAACTACGAGGTGGATTTCTTCGATCTCGGCTACTGCTCCGAGACCGCGCGCTGGAAGGCCATGAACCACTACGTCGCCATGGTCCGCCAATATGGCGTGGCGAACTCCGGCGAGATCGTGCTGGCCGCGCGCTGAGGCCTTAAGGCGCGGCTTTCCGGAGCCGCGCCGCCAGGTCCCGCTCGACGCGCTCGACCACCGGGCCCCACTCGTTGGGCCTGGCCTGCCGGTAGAGCCGCATGGTCGGATACCAAGGGCTGTCGGCCCGGTCGCGCATCCAGCGCCAGTCGCAGTGCAGGCGCGGGATCAGGGTCCAGCACGGCTTGCCCATGGCGCCGGCCAGGTGCGCCACCGAGGTGTCGATCGAGATCACCAGGTCCAGCTGCTCCATGATCGCGGCCGTGTCGGCGAAGTCGGCGACCCCGGTGTCCTCCGGGTGCAGGCTGACGGCGCCGAGGTCCAGGATCCGCTGGGCGAGGTCGTCGGGGATGTTCTTGTTGCGGGCGTTGAAGCCGGTCGGGCTCGACCGCCATACGAAGCCCACCTTGCCTTCGAAGCCCGGCCACTTGCCGCGCCGGTCCGGCGGGGCGGAGATGTAAGGCCCGGTTGGCAGGGTCTGCAGGGTGACGCCCAGCCGGCCCGGCAGGCTGAAGTAGCGCGTCCAGAAGTCGTAGCGCTTGACGCTGATGCTCCCGCCGCGCGGCACCGGGATGACCTCGTCGACCCCCGCCGCCATCTCCAGCAGCGAGACCAGCGGCGGCCGGCAGCCCAGGGCCACGTGCGCCGCGCCCCGCGCCTTCAGCGACTGGGCGAAACGGGCGAACTGGATCTGGTCGCCCAGGCCCTGCTCGTACCAGACCAGAACCGACTTGCCGGCCAGCGGCTCGCCTGTCCATTCGGGGAACGAGACCTTGACCGGCGGCACCACCTCCGGGTTCAGCCCGACGCGGGCCTCCAGGAGCGGCCAGCCCTCGGCGTAGCGGCCCACTGTCAGCAGCAACCCGCCAAGCCCCAGCTTGGCCGAGCCGTTGTCCGGCTGAAAGGCAAGGGCGGTCCTGTATTCCAGCTCCGCCAGCTCGAGACGGTCGGTCTCGGTGTAGAGATTGGCCAACAGGCGACGCAGTTCGGCCAGGTCCGGCCGATGGCGCGCGGCCAGCATCAGCCAGTGCTCGGCCTCCTCGAACTGGCCCGACTCGCTCAGGCAGACTCCGAGGTTGCAGGCGATGTTCACCGTCAGGGCCTGCTCGGCCATTCGCCGGTAGGCCGCGATGGCGCCGGCGTAGTCGCCGGCCTCCTGCAGGCGCATGGCCGCCCGGAGCGCATCCTCCGTTTCGCTGCTGGTGGTCTCGCTCAAGGCCCGCTCGCCCGCCTCGCCTGGAAAAGGGCCTGCTATCTAGCCCGGTTCTCCCGCCGCGGGGAGGCTTCCCGGCGCGCCGAACTGAACCGCTGCCGGCGCATGGACGTTTTCTCGCATCGAGCCTCAAGGCGCGAGGCTCCAGCCAGAGGAGATCAAGATGCGCCGTATGCTGTTCGCCGCAGGCCTGACGGTCGCCGTGGCCGCCGCCTCGGCGGCCGAGGCCCGGTCCGGCTGCGAGGCCTATGCGCACAACCGCAAGGTCACCGGCACCGTGGTGGGCGCCCTGGGCGGTGGCCTGCTCGGCGCGGCGGTGGCCGGTCACGGCAGCAAGGGAACGGGCGCCCTGGTCGGCGCGGGTCTCGGCGCGGTGGTCGGCAACCAGGTCTCGCGGGTCCACTGCCGCGGCGGCTATGCGGTCCGCCGCAGCCACCACAGCTACGCCCGGGCCCGCACGGCCCCGAGCTACGCCAACTATCCGCGCTACGTGTCCAACACGGCGGCCTCCTGCCGCTATGTCAGCCGGCCCTACTACGACCAGGCCGGCCGGCTGGTCTATGCGCCCATGCAGGTGTGCGACTAGGATGCGCGGGCAAACGCTGATCGCGCTCACCGCGCTCGCCGCCGTGGGCCTCGCCGGCTGCAACAACGCCAACCGGGCCAACGCCTCGGCCAACGGCATCTGCAAGCCCTTCACCACCGCCAACGCCCAGGGGAACACCGCGGCGACCGCCTTGCCGGGCGCCGTTCCGGCGGCCGAGCCGTCCGCCGCGCTGGACGACTGCCTGCACCGTTGGGGCTATACGCTCGCCGCCTCGAGCGATCCGGCCAACCTCGTGGCCGACGCCACCGTCGCGGCCTGCGCCCAGGCGCTCACCGGCTGGAACCAGTCGTCGCTGAGCACCGTCGGGACGAACGCGCCGGTCGAGGCGCCGAGCCTGCTGAACGGCCAGCCGACCAACCCGCTCGCCGAGCACCACGCCTTCGCCCAGAGCCGGGCGCTGTTCTACGTGGTCCAGGCCCGCGCCGGCCATTGCGGGCCGCCGCCGGCGGCGAACACGGCGCAGAACAACGGCGGGGCCGGGCGACCGGGCTAGGCTGAAGCGGCGGCCTTGAGGCGAAGCGCGGCGGCCCTGACGGCCGGGGGCAGGGTCTCGAACCAGGCCTGCGGCGACAGGCTCGCCGCCACCCGCGCCTTGCCCGCCTCGCCGAGGCGGCGGCGCAGGGCCTCGTCTTCCCGCAGCCGCCTCAGCGCCTCCGCCGCGGCGTCGAGGTCGGGCTCGGCCCAGGTCTGGCCGCGATAGATGCCCTGCGGATCGTCCACGGCCACGCGTCGGAAGGGCACGACGAGGGCGCAATCGGCGTCCATGAAGTCGAGCACGCCGGAAAAGCCGGTGGCGATCACCGGCGTGCCCAGCGCCATGGCCTCGGCGGGCGACAGGCCGAAGCCCTCGGCCCGGTGCAGGGCGATCAGGGCGTCGGCGCCGGCGATTAGCGCCTTCACCTCGGCATAAGGCCAGGTGTCGTCGACGAAGCGGACATTGGCCGGGGCGGCGGCGCGCAGGCTGTCGACGAGCTCGGGATAGAGCTGTCCGTTCTGGGTCTTGATGGTCAGCTCGCAGGCCGGATCCTCGCCGAAGGCGCGGCGGAAGGCCTCGATGGCCCCTTGCGGGTTCTTGCGCGCGGCCGAGGAGTTGAAGTCGAACAGCGCCACCGCCTGGAATGCGGCTCGCCGCGGGGCCGGCGTCACATCCCGGTAGTCTTCGATGAACAGCGGGTGCGGCACGACGCGCACCGGCGAGGCGGCCCCGGCGAACGCCTCCGCCGTATAGCGGCTGGGGGCCCAGACCTCGTCCACCAGGGCCGCGTCCTTCAGCCAGCGGTCCGGCGCCCGAGGCAGCTCCCAGGCCCAGTAGCCGTAGCGCGGTCCCAGCAGCCGCCGGGGCCCCAGCACCGCCATCTCGGCGAGCAGCTCCGGCGGGTTGAGGTGGAAGATCCAGGCCGCCGCCCGCTCCGGCGGCGCGCTGCGCGGCGTCCAGGTGAGCCGGGCGTGGCTGGCGTCGACGCGCTCCACCGGCACGCCCAGGGCCTCGAAGGCGCGCGCCGCCAGCTTGGCCGAGGCGGCGATCCCGTGGCTGCCGGAGAAATAGCCGACGATCTTGATCGGTCCGTCGGCGCCCTCCGCCCCGTGCGGCGCGCGGGCCCCGGCCCGCACATAGGCCTGCAGCAGCCGGTTGAGCGCCGGCGCCGCCAGCCGTCGCAGGCTCTCGGGGACCACCGCGCGCCAGGCCGAGCGCGCCACCCGCATCGGACTCATGCGCCGGCCACTTCGTCGCGGGCCCAGCGCACGCCGCGGGCGTGCAGAGCCATGGCGTCGGCGGGCGCGAGCGCGGCGGGGGTCAGGAACCGCACCAGCCCCACCTCGCCCGGCGCGCTCGCCTGCGGGCCGAGGAAACGTCCGCTCTGCGCCTCGTAGACCAGCCGGTCGGCAGCGATTTCTCGCGCCTCGTCAGGCTGGCCCACCACCCACAGCTCGGCCGCCCGGGCGGGGGGCGCAGCGCGAGGCGGCGCGCCGCCCACGGTCAGCCGCGCGAGCTGCAGCAGCGGAACGCCGGCCAGCTGCTCCGGCTCGACGCCGTGCTCGGCAAGCCCGCCGGCCGCCAGCCAGCGGTGGAAGCGGAAGCGCTCCAGCGCCGTCCTCAGGGGGAACTGCCGCTGCAGGTCGGTGCGGCTCTGCCAGATCGCCTCGAATAACCTGGGGAAGGGCGCGGGCCGGCCATTCGCCGTCGCCAGCCAGTCGGCCCTGAGCGCCCGGGTCATCACCTCCGGCCAGCGGCCGCGGGCGGCGAGGCCGAAGGCCGCCGACAACCGCTGCTTCAGCTCGCTGGCGTCGGGGTCGGCGAAGCGGGCGGCGCGGTGGAGGAGGTCGGGATGGACCTTGGCGGCGAAGTCGGCGGGCAGCAGGTCCGGCGCGAATCGGCCGGCCGGCGCCTCGACCCCCAGCGCCCAGGCGAGCAGGCCCTCTGGATCCTCGCCGAAGCGCGCGCGCAGGTCGGCCCGCGCGGCCAGCAGGGCGCTCAGCGCCCGCGGCCGCCCGTCGGGCGAGACACCCCTCAGCCAGGCGATCAGGCCCTGCGCGGGCGGCGCCTCGCCAAGCTGGCCCGCGTCCGCGTCGCGCCTCGGCCGGGCGCCGTCGTCGGAGAGCCGCGCCTCGACGGCGTCCGTCAGCCCGGCGCCGAAGTCCTCGCCCGCCCGGGCGGCGGCCAGCGCGCGGCGGCGCATGGCGCTCGTCACCGGGGCGCCGGAGGCGAATCGGTCATGGGCGTAGGGCGTCTGGCGCGCCGCCGCGTGGCCGTTCGCCAGCAGCCTCGCTCCGTAGTCCGCGAGCAGGCCCGCCAGCGGCGAACCGGCCGCCACCGCAATTCGGTCCTGGTGCTTGGAGAGCACGTCCGGCCGCGCCGGATCGAAGCCGGAGAAGTGGAAGAAGCCCAGCGGCTCGCCGTCGACTGTCCAGCCGTCCTGCGATTTGGCGAGGGTGCGGCCCTCGAGGTTCCAGTAGGCGAGGTTCAGCGTCGGCGTGCGCAGGATCGCCAGCGAGTCGACGAAGCCGGGCGCGAGGTCCATCCAGCGCTGGTCGGTGAACAGGCCCTCGGCGAAGTCGACGCGGCAGTCGAAGCGGCAGCGCTCGCCCCACCATTCGACCAGCGCCCGGGTCTTGGGGCTCGCCCGGGCGGCCATGAAGCCGAGATTGTAGACGCCGGAGCGCAGGATCGCCCGGTCGTCGGGCATGGCCTCGCCCATGAGCGGGCGGGTCAGGTGCGGGGTCAGCGCCAGCTCCGCCTCGCCGAGCGCCTCGCGCACCGCCGCGAGCGGCCGGAAGACGTAGATGTCGGGGTCGAGATAGGTGACGCTGTCCGCCTCGCCGAGGAAGCACTGGAAGGCGAAGGGCTTCACCGCCGTGTTGAGTTCGAGCGCGTCGTAATAGACGCTCATCGCCGCGAACGGCGGGCAGACCTCGGCGGCGGGGATCACCTCGGCGAGCGGCTCGAGCTGCGGCATCGGCCCGTCGGTGGCCACCACCACGCGCCGCGCGTCAGGCTCCGCCGCCGCCAGGCTCTGCATGAGCGTCGCGGCCTGGGCGGCGTAGTTCCGCGAGACGATGGTGAAGATGACGTCCAAGCCGATGCGACCCGCCGAGCCCCTTAGCCGGGTCTATCAGGCGGCCAGCAGCTCTTCCAGTTTGCGGATGTCGGTGACCGCGGAGGCGACGCCGCCCTCCATCCGCATCACCTTGTTGCAGTAGAGCCGGAGCAGGTCGAGGTCGTGGCTGGCCAGCACCAGGATGCCGGCCCGCTCCACGAGGTTCAGCAGTCGCTTGTGGGCGAGCTTCTGGAAGTCGGCGTCCCCCACCGAGATCCACTCGTCCATCAGCAGCACGTCGGCTTCCACCGCGGTCGCCGCCGCGAAGGCCAGGCGCGCCTGCATGCCGGCCGAATAGGTCTTCACCGGCATGGCGAGGAACGGACCGAGGCCGGTGAACTCGGCGATCTCGTCCATCCGCTCGTCCACCTCCTTCGAGGACAGGCCGGCGATGCGGCCGCGCAGGCGGATGTTGTCGTAACCCGTGGCCGAAGGATCGATCCCGAGCCCGAGGTTGAGCAGCGGTGCGATCCGGCCGTGCACGTCGATGGTGCCCTCGTCCGGTTCGTAGGCGCCCGACAGCGCCCTGAGCAGGGTCGTCTTGCCCGAGCCGTTGTGGCCGATCAGGCCCAGCCGGTCGCCGGCCTTGAGCTCGAGGTTGAGGTTCGAGATGGCGGTGACTTCCGTCACCCCGGCCATGCCCGAGGCCAGCCGCCCGCCCACCGTCACCCGCGCGAGGTGCTTCTTCAGCGACTTGGCGTCGACGCCATAGACGGGGAACCGGATGGTGAGGTTCGTGACCGAGATCGAGACCGGGTGGCTCATAGGTAGTGCACGATCCTGCGCCGCGTCCGGGTGAAGACGAAGAAGGTGAAGGCCCAGCCCACCGCGGCCATGGCCACCAGGAAGGAGTAGGTGTGCGGAGCCGGGTGCTCGCCCAGCAGCGGCGCGCGGACCACCTCCAGCATGTGGTAGAAGGGGTTGAACTCCAGGATCGGGTGCGCGCGGCCCAGTCGCTGCGGCTGCCACCAGACCGGGGTCATGAACAGCGCGAACTGCATCACCGACTGGACGATCTGCGGGATGTCGCGGAAGCGCGCCGAGACGATCGCCGCCAGCATCCCCGCCCAGGCGGCGTTGACCAGCAGCAGCAGCAGGCCGAGCACCGCCACGGGCAGGTTCATGGTCCGCCAGAAGCCGAACCAGATCAGCACGCCGACGATGATGACGAGGTTGTGGCCGAGGGTGATGATGTTCCGCAGCACCGTGCGCCAGACGAAGGTGAACATCGGCAGCGAGGTCTGGGACAGCATGCCCGAGGCCTGGACGAAGGTCTCGCAGCCCTCGTTGATGATCCCGCTGATCGCTCCGAAGAAGACGATGCCCGTGGCCACGAAGGGGATGAAGTCGCGCAGCGAGGCCGAGAACAGCCGCGCGTTGAGGAGGCCGATGCCAGCCACCATCAGCCCCATCGACAGGGTGATCCAGAACGGGCCGAGGATCGAGCCGCGATAGCGCGAGACGATGTCGTGCGAGGCCAGCGACCACGCGAGCCCGAACCGCTGGAAGGAGGCCCGGAAGTCGCGCAGCGCCATGTCGATCTCGAACAGCGCGCCGCGCCGTCCGGTCCGCAACATGTGGGTGGCGGTATCCATGGACTCTCCAGTGAGGGGGCCGCTGGGTAACAGGCGCCATTCTGGCGCGCAAGAACACGACTTGCCGCGATTTCCGGCCGTTTGCGATGGGAAAAGGGCGGCTCCGTGGCGCGGGGCCTGCGGCTTTTGCAAGGTTCGCCGCTTCCATGTTAGCCGGGACGCCTCAAAGGGCTGCGCCGCCGAATGACGTCCATCGACCAGATCGCCCGCGACGACGCGCCCCGCCGGGGCCGCGCGACTTCGCGCCGCGGCCGCGAGGATGTCAGCCTCGATAGCGCCGGCGTCTGGGTCGTGGTGCCCTGCTACAAGGTCACGGGGCACATCCTGCGGGTGATCGAGAAGACCCCCGCCTGGGTCGACGGCATCGTCTGCGTCGACGACGCTTGCCCGGACGGCTCGGGCGACTTCATCGAGGCCAATGCGCGCGATCCGCGGGTCACGGTGGTCCGGCTCGAGAAGAACCAGGGCGTCGGAGGGGCGACGCTGGCCGGCTACGCCGAGGCCGTGCGCCGGGGCGGCCGCATCCTGGTCAAGGTCGACGGCGACGACCAGATGGACCTCGGCTACATGGGCCAGCTCGTGGCCCCGATCCTCCTCGGCGAAGCGGACTACGCCAAGGGCAACCGCTTCACCTCGATCAGCCATCTGCGGGCCATGCCGTCGATCCGGGTGTTCGGCAACGCGGCCCTGTCCTTCGCGGCCAAGCTCTCCACCGGCTACTGGAACATCTTCGATCCGACCAACGGCTATACGGCGATCGATTCGACCGTCGCGGCCCTGGTCATGGAGCGCCGGGTCTCCAGGCGCTTCTTCTTCGAGACAGACCTGCTCTACCACCTCGGCGCCCTGCGCGCCGTGGTCCGCGACGTGCCGATTCCGGCCCGCTACGCCGACGAGGTCTCCAACCTGCGCATCGGCGCCATCGTCGGGCCATTCGCGCTGAAGCACCTGCGCAACTTCGCCCAGCGGGTGCTCGGCCAGTATTTCGTGCGCGACTTCAACGCCGCCAGCCTGGAGCTGGTGTTCGGCCTCTTCGGGGTGCTGTTCGGCCTCGGCTATGCGGCCCACTACGTGGTCACCCGCACCCCCGGCCAGGTCGCCTCGGCCGGCGTCGTCATGGCCGCCGCCCTGCCGATCATCCTCGGCGCCCAGCTCCTGCTGCAGGCCATGAACTTCGACGTGCTCAACGTGCCGAGCCGCCCGATTCACCCCTATCTGCGCACCGTCCAGCGGCTGCAGCGCGAGGAGCCGCAAGCGTGAACCCCAAGGACGTCGCCCTCTGCGCCAGCTTCGCGGTGGTGATGCCGCTCGGCCAGACCCTCTTCAAGTTCGCCGCCATCTACGACAAGCGGCTCTCCGGGCCTTTCTTCCTGCGGCTGTTCCTGAACTTCCCGCTGATCGCCGCCGGGGTCTGGTACGCCCTCAGCGCCCTGCTCTGGTTCTACATCCTGACCCGGGTGCCGCTCTCGACCGCCTACGCCTTCTCCCTGGTCGGCGCCTGCCTCGTGCCGCTGATCGGCTGGCTGGTGTTCAAAGAGGCGGCGGACTGGCGGATGGCCGGCGGCTACGTCCTGATGCTGGCCGGCTTCTTCCTGATCCTCGCCCGCCCCGCGCTCTGATCGCCGCCCTCATCCGCCAGGGCGGCGTCCACCGCCTGCCGCACGACGGCATAGGGCGTCTGGAACATCCATTCGTAGTGCAGCCGGCCAGCGTGCGGCCGCTCGGCGATTCGCGCCGGCTCCAGCGTCTGGCAGGCGAAGCCGCCCCGCTGGGCGAAGGTCATGAACATCGACGGCCACAGCCCCAGCCAGTTCCAGGTCTGCGAGGGGAAGAAGCGCACCGCCGCGATCCACTTCAGCCAGGCCGCCGCGCCGATCGGGATGCGCATCTGCGGCCCGTTCTCCGGGATCGGCGAACAGGCGCGGTAGAAGGGCCGGGGAAAGCGCCGGCCGTTGTAGAGGCCGAACTGGCGCACCGGGACGCCGCCGCGCTCCGCCGCCAACATCGTCGCCATGGCCGCGCAGGAATCGTGATCCGGGTGTCCGCCTTCCCAGGCCGGGACCGCGAACTCGGAGATCGAGGGAACCTCGGCCAGCGCCGCGCGCAGGCCGGCGAGGGCCTGCGGAATGCCCGCCGCCACCTCGCGGTCGACGACCCCGGACCCGCGGCCCACGTGACGCACGCGCTCGGCCGGCACGCCGTAGGCCTTCAGGAACGCCACCGTCTCGGCCAGCCGCCGCTCAGCCATGCCGGGGCGGGCGTAGTCGGCCACATAGAGGAACCAGCAGTCCTCGCCCGCCGCCTGCGCCCGCAGGATCAGCGGCAGGGCGCAGTATTCGTCGTCGAAGTGGGCCAGCAGGAAGACGACGGCCATGGGCGTCCCGATCGCGGCCGCCCCGTCGCGGCCCGCCGATGGAGTCCCACAGGCCGGCGGGCGCCTCAATAGGGCTTCTCAGCCGCCGCGGCGCGACATATCGCATGGACAGCAGTCGGGGAGCATCGATGCGCAAGTTCGACCTGGGGTTCGGCGCCCGCGAGGCTGCCTGGCTGGTGCTGCTCGCCGGCTACGCCGCCGTCCTCTGGCAGAACTACCCCGGCCACATGTCGGTGGACTCGGTGATCGAGCTCCACGAGGGCCGCTTCCACATGCGGGAGAACTGGGGCCCGGCGATCTTCCCCTGGATCCTCGGCGTCTTCGACCGCGTCTGGCGCGGGACGGGCCTCTACCTCGCCGCCAGCACCCTGCTGCTGTTCGGCGGCTGGGCCTCGATGCCCCAGCTGCGCGGCCGCGGCTCGTGGTGGCTGGTCCCGGTGCTGGCCGGCGCCATCGCCCTGCCGGACATCATGCTCTACCAGGGCATCGTCTGGCACGACATCCTCTACGCCAACGCCTCGGTGGCGGGCTTCCTGTGCCTGGCCTTCGCCGGCCGCGACTGGAACCGTGCGCGCCGCCCCTGGCTGCGTCTCGCCGCGGCGGTCGTGCTGCTCTCGGTGGCCGGTCTGGTGCGCCAGAACGGCATCGTCGTCGTCCCCGTCGCCGCGCTCACGGTCGGCTGGATCGCCTGGGGCGACGGCTGGCGGCGCGCCTTCCTCTGGGGCCTCGGCTGGCTGCTGGCGGCGATGGCGACCACCGCCGTGCTGTCGGTCACCGCCCTGCCGCAGGGGCCCGGCTTCGAGAAGGCCAACGCCCAGGGCTTCCGCGCCCTCGCCACCTACGACCTGATGGGCGCCCTGGCGCGCGATCCGAACATCCCGCTCACCCGCATCGAGCAGGAGGCGCCCGCCGTCGCCGCCGTGCTGCGCGCCGAATCGCCGAACTTCTACTCGCCCCAGCGGATCGACTTCCTGCAGGATTCGCCGGCCCTCATCCGCTACACGATCCGCATCTCGACGACGGCGCTGGTGGCGGACTGGAAGCACCTGATCCTCACCCGGCCGGGGCTCTACCTGTCGATCCGCGCGCAGGTGTTCCGCTGGGTGTTCGCGACGCCGGTGATCGACGTCTGCCTGCCGGCCTATCTCGGGGTCGACGGCTCGCCCAAGCTGATGAAGGAGCTGGGGCTCAAGCGGGTCTGGGGCGACCGGGAGCAGCGGCTCTACAACTATGTCACCTGGTTCTACGACACCCCCGCGGTGTCCCACGTCTTCTACGCGGCGATCTCGCTGGCGGTGATCGCCTTCCTGCTGCTGCGCCGCGATCCGGCCGACAAGGCGGTGATCGGCCTGCAGCTCGCCGGCCTCGCCTTCGCGGGGACCTTTCTCCTGGTCTCCCTCGCCTGCGACTACCGCTATCTCTATTTCGTCGACATCGCCGCCCTCTCGGGGCTCGCCTATGTGGCGGCCGATCCGCGCCTGCGCCGGACGGCCTGAGCGGCCTTCGGGCCGGCATAGCGGGCGATCCACTCGGTCGCCCGGTCGAGCCGGGGCTTCCTCGCGGCCAGGAACCTGTAGAGCGAGAGCTGCCGGCCAAGGCCGAAGCTCCTGACGCTCACCTCCTCGAAGAGGCCGCCCACCAGGGCTTCGATCTCGGCGGCGGTGTTGACGTGCTCGTGGCGCATCAGCTCGCCGTAGTCGAGCCCGTGGCGAAGGCGGAACTCCAGTCCCGTGGTCAGGCTCCAGCCCAGCCTCCAGAGGAAGCCGCCCTCCGCCGGGATGGCGGCCCGGAGCTCGCCGTCCGGGGTGAGCAGCTGCGCTGCGCGGGCCAGGACCAGGGGCAGGTCGCAGATGTGCTCCAGCGCCGCGATGCTGGTGATCCGCTGATAGGCGGCCTCGGCCGGCGCCTCGGCGATGTCGGCCCAGGCGTTGCGGACGCGGCCCCGCTCCGGCGAATCGGCGAACAGCTCGGCGAACGGCTCGACGATGTCGTAGGGGGTGGTGAAGGGCTCGTAGCGCAGCTGGTTGAGGGTGCCGGCGCCGAGCTCCAGCGTGGCGCGCGTCGCGCCGCCGGCCACGTCCGCCGCCACCTGCCGATGCATCCAGGATTCCAGCCGCTGCGACAGCGAGGCCGCCGTCGTCTCGCCGGAGCGGTTTTCCTTGTACTGCCGGGCATAGATCGCCTGGATCCGCGGCGACAGCGGCGGCCGGGTCTTGGGGAAGCGCGACAGCAGGCCTTCCAGGGCCTGGGCGTCGCCGGGGGTGGGCGTCGGCATGGGCGGGCTCAGGGCTCGGTGATCGCGGCGTCCAGGGCGGCCTCGGCCGTCTCCACCGCCCGGTAGAACACCTGAAGCTCGGCTTCGAGTTCCTCGCGCTCGCGGCGCCGCTCGGCGATCTCCACCTCGAGGCGCGAGCGCGCCTCGCGCAGCTCGCTGCGGGTCATGTCCAGGTCGCGGGCGGCGGGCGAGACCAGCGCGCCGATCTCGCGCCGGCGCGCCTCCAGGGCTTCGCTGGCCCGCGCGAGCGGCGCAGTGTCGGGCGTCCGGTCCGCGGCGGCGGCCTGGAACCAGTCGAACACCTCGCGGGTCAGCTCGCCCGCCCAGCCCAGGTCGGACAGCTCGCCGAGGCCGGCGTTATGGCGCAGCTCCGGCGTCAGGAAGGCGTCGATCGCCTTGCCGGCCTTCTCGGTCAGCTTCGGCAGCGCCGCGCCGTGGGCGGCCTCGATGCGCGCCACCTCGCGCCGCCAGTCGGCGAGCAGCGAATCGTAATCCACGAACACCCGGGGCAGGTCGCGGGTGTAGGCCTCGGCGGCCAGCATGTAGGCGCTCCACAGAAGCACCGACTTCTCCGGCGGGAAGCCGTCGCGGCGGGCCAGGGACCCGGCCACCGCCAGCGGATGGCGCACCGGGATCACGCAGCGGGCGTCGACGGCCAGGGCGTCGAACACCTCGCGCCAGAACGGCAGCAACACCGTGACCCGCGGGTCCTTCAGCAGCGGCCACCGGACCTTGCCGTATTCCTCGGCGAACAGGGCCTTGGCCTCGTCCCGCCATTCCGCCTCCTCCGCCGCGGCCAGCGACCGATACGGGAAGCTGAAGACGTCGTCCCAGGCGCCGCCGCCGGCGCGCAGGCGCTGGTCGTTGAACAGGGCGATCTTCCAGGGCTCGAAGTAGCCCTTCGCATTGTGCTCGTCGCCGGGCATCACGTGGGCCGGCAGCCGGGCGCCGGCGAGGCCCAGCAGCTGGGTCACCGCCGAGGTGCCGGAGCGGTGCATGCCGAGCACCAGATAGGCCGTGCGCCGGGCCGGCGGGGCCGCCACCGGCTCGGGCGCCTTCTTCGTGGCCATTTTCGCGGTCATCAGGGTCCGGAGTGAGGGGCGGCGAAGGTCTGATCTACCGGTTCGGCGCGGATCGCCGCAAGCGCCTGCCTGCGGTTGCTCGCCGGTTGATCCCTCAGGTCATCTGTTGCACACAAAGCCGCGCCGCTGACAGGAATCCAGAGCCCGCATGGCCGCCAAGGCGCCCTTCCACGAAGTCCAGCGGGCCGTCAGCCTGGCTCTCGACGCAAGCTTCTACCGCACGGTCTACGATGACATCGGGCCGGGCGTCGACGCGCTCCGTCACTACCTCCTGCAAGGCTGGCGCGAGGGCCGCGATCCGGCGCCCTGGTTCTCCACGCGCCGCTACCTGGAAGCCCATCCCGACGTCGCCAAGGCCGGCGGCGAGCCGCTGCACCATTACCTGACCAAGGGGCGCAGCGAGGGCCGCGCCGCCTTCCCCTCGGCGCACGCCGCCCGCTATTTCACCGTCCGCGCTCGGTTCGGCGAGGCGGCCCGCTGGAGCGCCGAGGCGCTGATCGCCGCCCCGGCCGCCATCCGGCCGGCCGCGCAGGGTTTCGTCCATACGCCGGTGACCTACGAGGACCGCGCCCTGGCCGCGACCGAGTTCGATTCGGCCTACTACCTCGGCATGAACCCGGACGTGGCGGCGGCCGGGACCGAGCCCCTGGAGCATTTCCTGATCGCCGGCTGGCGCGAGGGGCGCGACCCCAACCCGCGGTTCTCCGTCCGCGACTACCTCGAGCTCTATCCGGACATCAGCCAGGCGGGGGTGAACCCCTTCGTCCACTACCTGATGGCCGGCCGCGCCGAGGGGCGCCTGCCCCGGCAGGACCTCGGCTTCCGCTACCAGATCCTGGCCGATCTGGTCCCGGTCGAGACCCGCGTCGCGCGCGCCGCCGCGGCGACCGCCGAGGCCCACCTCAGCCGCGCCGACCGGCTTTCCGAAGCGCTCGCCCGCCGCCGCGGCGGCCGGCTGCACCTGACCTTCAGCCATGACGACTACACCGCCAACCTCGGCGGCGTTCAGCTCTGCCTCCAGCGCGAGGCGGCCCGCATCGGCGACCTCGGCCGCGACCACCTGCACATCTACCCGCTCGCGCCCTGGCCGGTGATCCGCGCCCCGGGCGAGGCGGGCGCCCTTGGCGTGCTCTGGAACGGCCGCGCCGTGGGGACCTATTCGGCCGCCGCCATCGCCGAGGCCCTGGCCGGGGTGAAGGGAGCGAGCTTCGCCATCCACTCCATGCTCGGCCACAGCGCCGAGGAGACCCTGGCGATCCTCTCGGCCGCCGGGCTGAAGCGCGGCTTCTTCTGGCTGCACGACTTCGCCAGCCTCTGCGCCGGCTTCCACCTGCTGCGCGACGACGTCGAGGACTGCGCGGCCCCGCCGCCGGACAGCGCCGCCTGCGGCATCTGCGTCTACGGCCCCTGGCGGGCCCGGCACCTCGCCGAGCACGGCAAGCTGTTCGAAGCCCTGGAGCTCACCGTCGTCAGCCCCTCGCAGCCGACGCTGGATCTCTGGAAGGCCGCGGCGCCTCACAAGGCCGCGGCCGAGGTGGTCCTGCCGCACGCCCGCCTCATCAGGCGCGGCCCGGCGCCCGCGGGCGAGGGGCCTTTCCGCCTGGCCTTCGCCGGCATGCCGGCGGCGCACAAGGGCTGGCCGGTGTTCCGCGAGCTGGCGATCAGGTTCGCCGGCGATCCGCGCTACGAATTCGTGCATCTCGGTGGGCGCCAGATCGGCGGCCTGCCGATCGATTTCCGGCACGTGAGCGTCAGCGCCGAGCGGCCGAACGCCATGCAGGAGGCGATCGCCGCCGTCCGCGCCGACGCGGTCCTGGTCTGGCCGCTCTGCCGCGAGACCTTCTCCTTCACCGCCTATGAGGCGGTCGCCGCCGGCGCGGCCATCCTGACCAACCCCGACAGCGGCAATGTCGCCGCCTTCGCCGCCGAGGGCCGCCACGGCCGGGTGCTGGAGGGCGAGGCGGCCCTCACGGCCCTGTTCGAGAGCGGCGAGGCGCTGGCGCTGAGCCGCGCGGTCCGCAAACCACCGCTCCACGAGCTCGCCTTCAGCGCCATGACCGTGGATCTGCTCGCGCCGGCGCAGGAGGCCGCGGCGTGAGGTCGGTGGCCGCCAGGGTCCGCCGCGGGGTGCTCCAGAGCCTGCGCCGCTTCCACCCTGACCGGGACCTCGTCCTGGCCGAGTTCGACGCCCGCTTCTATCTCGCCGCCCACCCCGACGTGGCGCGGGCCGGGGTCGATCCGATCGAGCACTTCCTGGTCAGCGGCTGGCGCGAGGGGCGCGACCCCAATCGCGACTTCTCGGTGAAGGAATATCTGGAGGCCAATCCCGACGTCGCCGCCGCCGGGATGAACCCCTTCGTCCACTATCTGCGCGCCGGCCGCGCCGAGGGCCGCAAGCCGCGTCAGGACCTCGGATTCCGCTATGAGATCCTGAGCGAGCTGAAGACCGTCGAGGAGCGCGTCGCGGCGGCGGCCAAGGCGTCCTCTGCCGTGACCGTCGCGCCCGCGGCCGATCTCGCCCGCGCCCTGGCGAAGTCGCGAACCGGCCTCGGCCAGGTCCACCTCACCTTCAGCCACGACGACTATTCGGCCCACCTGGGCGGGGTGCAGCTCTGCCTGCGCCGCGAGGCCGCCGCCGTCGAGGCGGCCGGCCGCGACCACCTGCACATCTTCCCCGCCAGGCCCTGGCCCGTCCTGCGCGCCGGCGAACCCGCGCCCCTGGGCGTGCTCTGGAACGGCCGCGCCGTGGGGACCTATTCGGCCGCCGCCATCGCCGAGGCCTTGGCCGGGGTGAAGGGCGCGAGCTTCGCCATACACTCCATGCTCGGCCACAGCGCCGAGGAGACCCTGGCGATCCTCTCGGCCGCCGGGCTGAAGCGCGGCTTCTTCTGGCTGCACGACTTCGCCAGCCTCTGCGCCGGCTTCCACCTGCTGCGCGACGACGTCGAGGATTGCGCGGCCCCGCCGCCGGACAGCGCCGCCTGCGGCATCTGCGTCTACGGCCCCTGGCGGGCCCGGCACCTCGCCGAGCACGGCAAGCTGTTCGAAGCCCTGGAGCTCACCGTCGTCAGCCCCTCGCAGCCGACGCTGGATCTCTGGAAGGCCGCGGCGCCTCACAAGGCCGCGGCCGAGGTCGTCCTGCCGCACGCCCGCCTCATCGAGCGCGGCCCGGCGCCGGCGGGCGAGGGGCCCCTGCGGATCGGCTTCCCCGGCGTGCCGGCGGCGCACAAGGGCTGGCCGGTGTTCCAGGCCCTGGCCCAGGCCTTCGCCGACGACGCGCGTTACGAATTCCACCTGTTCGGCGCCCAGCGCCCGGCCGGCGCCCTGGTCGCCTTCCACCCGGTCTCCGCCGACGGCCCCGAGCCTGGCGGCATGACCAGGGCCGTGGCCGCCGCCGGTATCGACGTGGCCCTCGTCTGGCCGCTCTGCCGCGAGACCTTCTCCTTCACCGCCCACGAGGCGGTCGCCGCCGGCGCGGCCGTCGTCACCAATCCGGACAGCGGCAATGTCGCGGCCTTCGTCGCGGGGGGCGGCCACGGCCTCGTGCTGACCGGCGAGAGCGCTCTGGCCAAGGCGTTCGAAACCGGCGACATCCTGCAGCTCGCCCGCCGCGTCCGCCGGCCGGCGCTCTACGACCTGGAGTACAGCGCGCTCACCATGGATCTGATCGAGGCCGGCGCATGAAGGTGCTCTGCTATTCCAGCTTCACCTTCTCCTACCTGAACCGCGCGCGGGTGCTGTTCCAGACCCTGCGCCGCTTCCATCCGGACTGGGAGCTGGTGGCCCTGATCACCGACGAGCCGCCGGAGGGGTTCGCCTTTGACCCGGCCGCCGAGCCCTTCGACCGCGTCGTCTGGGCCCAGGATCTGGGCATCCCGGACTTCGCCTCCTGGCTCTTCAAGCACGACGTCGTCGAGGTCTGCACGGCGGTGAAGGGCCCCTTCATCCACCAGGCCTGCGCCTCGGGCGCCGACGCGGTCATCTACCTGGATCCAGACACCGCCCTCTTCGGCCGCCTCGATCCGCTGGTCGAGCTGCTGCGGGACCACGACATCCTGCTGACGCCGCACCTGATCGACCCCAACGACGATCCGGCGGCCATCGCCGACAACGATCTGTCGGCCTCGCGCACGGGCATCTTCAACCTCGGTTTCGTGGCGATCCGCACCACGGGCGAGGGCGCCCGCTTCGCCAAGTGGTGGAACGACCGCCTGCTCAGCTACTGCTACGACGACATGCCCAACGGCCTCTTCGTCGACCAGCGCTGGTGCGACCACGTCCCCGCCCTGTTCGACAAGGTGAAGGTGGTCCGCGATCCGGGCTACAACGTCGCCAGCTGGAACCTCTCCACCCGCACGGTGGCGGTCGGCAAGGACGGCGCGATCACCGTCAACGGCAGCCCGCTGCGTTTCTGGCACTTCACCAAGCTCGGCCCGCTCGGCGACGTGATGACCAAGAAGTACGCCGGCCAGAACTTCCCGGTTTACGAGATCTGGGCCTGGTACAAGCGCCAGGTGGCCGCCGCCACCGACGAGGCGATTCCGCAGCGCTACTGGGCCTACGACCGCTTCGCCGACGGCGAGCCGATCGAGAAGGCGCAGCGCGTGCTCTACCGCCAGCGCGCCGACCTGCAGGCCGCCTATCCCGATCCCTTCGCCGTCGGGTCCTACAGCTACAAGACCTGGCTCGAGAACGAGGGCGCCTGAGCTTGGCCTCCTCCTTCTCCTCCGGTGCGTCCTCAAGTCCCGCCAAGGCCGCCGCGGCGCGGCTCATCGGCAAGGTCGGCGAGTTCGCCGACCACCTGCGCTCGACCCAGGCCGTCGCCCAGGACGCCCAGATCCGGGAGGCGGTGACCCGGACCGAGCTGACGGGCGCGCTCGAGGCCGCCCTCGCGGCGCGGGACGAGGCCCGCGCCGGCCTGCGCAGCGACGCCCTGCGCCGCTATGTGGCGGAGGCCGAGATCCGACGCCTGCGCCGCCGCAATCGCCCGGCCCGCTTCGCCGAGCAGGCGCTCGCCCGCCTCGGCCCGCCGGGTCAGGCCCTGGTAATCGCCGCCGCCGGCGTATGGCGGGGCGGGAGCCTGGGGGCGATCGCCGCCTACGCCCGGCGCGGTCCGGAGCCGGCGGCCCAGCCCGCCACGCTCTTCGACCAGGCCTGGTATCTGGCGGCCAATCCGGACGTCGCCGCCGCGCGCGTCGCGCCGCTCGCCCACTACCTGCTGTCCGGCGCGCGCGAGGACCGCAGCCCTCATCCCCTGATCGAGGGCCCCTGGTATCGCCGCCAGAACGCCCAGGCGCTCGCCGCCACCGGCCTCTCCGCCCTCGAGCACTACGTGAAGGAAGGCGCCGCGCGCGGGCGCGAGCCGCATCCGGTCTTCGATTCCGCCCACTACCTCGCCGGCGCGGGCGACATCGCGGCGGGTGAGACGCCGCTCGAACACTATCTGCGCGTCGGCGCCTCGCGCGGCCTGTCGCCCCATCCGCTGTTCGATCCGGTCTGGTACGGCAAGCAGGCCCGCCGGTCGGCCAAGGACGCTCCGGCCCTCGTCCACTATCTCACCGTCGGCTGGCGCAAGGGCTTCTCGCCCCACCCGCTGTTCGATCCGGCCTGGTACCTGCTGCAGAACGGCGACGTCGCCCAGGCCGGGACCGAGCCGCTCACCCACTTCCTCGCCACCGGCGCGCGCGAGGGCCGCAGCCCCGGCCCCTGGTTCGACCTGCCGCACTATGTGGAGGCGCGGGGCGCCGCGCTGCCGACCCGCGTCAATCCGCTCGTCGACTACCTGCAGGGCGGCGCCTGGACCGTGACCGAGGCCCGGCCCGGCCTGCCGACCGCGGCCTATCTCGCGGCCAATCCGGAGATCGTCGAGCAGGGCCTGACGCCCCTGGAACACTGGGCGCGCCGCCAACCGCGTTGATCCCCGGGCGGCGAAACTCGGCCCTCAGGCCGCCACGGATCGGCCACAGTCGGGGTAGAAGGGGCCGCCGCATGGGGACGTTATTCCACATCGCGTCGAGGCCGGCGCCGCCGAACCGATCCGTCATTGACATCGTTCGGACGCCTGCGCATCTCTCCGCCCGCTCCGGGCGTTCCCGCGAGATTGCGGCCGATCTTTCTCGGCCAAACGGAGTTCACCCTTTCGCGGCTCACATCAGTTAAATGTGGGTCTGAGGACGTACGGGACGGCTCGCCGCAATGAAGTTCCTGACTTTCATGACCAATCAGCCCGACAACGTGCTCACGCGCGCGTTGGCCGAGGGCAAGCGGCCGTTCATCGTGGCCGCGGTGTTCAGCTTCTTCACCAACGTCCTGTATCTGGCGCTGCCGCTCTACACCTACCAGGTGTACGGGCGGGTGATGATCAGCCAGAACCAGGCCACGCTGTGGCTGCTGACGCTGATCACCATCTTCGTCTTCTTCGTCTCCAGCGCGATCGACGACTTCCGCGCCCGCATCCTCATCAACTATGGCGTGGTGCTGGACCAGCGCGTCTCGGGGCGAATCTTCTCGGGCCTGTTCGACGCCGTCGTGCGCGGCGATCCCAGCGCCCGCTCGCAGGCCCTGCGTGACCTCGACACCTTCCGCCAGACCCTGACCGGCGTCGCCGCGGCGGCCTTCTTCGACCTCCCCTGGATCCCGGTCTTCGTCGTCGTGCTGTTCCTGATCGACCCCCTGGTCGGTCTGGTGGCGCTGCTCGGCGGGGCCGGCCTGCTGGCCCTGGCCCTGATGCAGGAGCGGGCCGTGCGCCCGCCGGCGCGCGAGGCCAACGACGCGCAGTTGAAGAGCTACGCCTTCACCGAGGCGGCCCTGCGCAACGGCGAGGTCGTGCGCGCCATGGGCATGCTGCCGACGCTCGGCGCCGCCTGGGCGCGCCACCGCGCCGTGACCATCGAGCGCGGCGCCGCCGCGGCCGAGCAGTCCAACATGTACACCGACATCATCAAGGCGGTGCGCATGGGCATTCAGGTGCTGGTCATCGCCGTCGGCGCCTACCTGATCCTCAAGGGCCAGATCCACCAGGGCATGCTGTTCGCCAACATGATCCTGGTCGCCCGCGCCCTGCAGCCGATCGAGCGCATCGTCGGCACCTGGGAGCCCCTCAACAACATGGCCCGGGCCCATGCCCGCCTGATGACCCTGCTGGAGAAGGCCGAGCCGCCGGTGCTGGCCACCTCCCTGCCGCGGCCCACCGGCCGGCTGAGCGTCGAGGGCGTCAACTTCGCGCCCTACGGCGTGCAGCGCCTGGTCCTGGGCAACATCAACTTCCGGATCGAGCCGGGCGAAGTGCTGGGCGTCATCGGCCCCTCCGGCGCCGGCAAGTCGACGCTCGCCCGCCTGCTGATGGGCATCTGGCGGCCGATCAACGGGTCCGTGCGCCTCGACGGCGCCGACGTCTTCACCTGGGACCGCGCCGACTTCGGCCGCTACGTCGGCTACCTGCCGCAGGACACCGAGCTGTTCTCCGGCACCATCCGCGACAACATCGCCCGCTTCCGCGAAGGCGTCAGCGACGAGGAGGTGGTGAAGGCCGCCACCCTGGCCGGCGTCCACGAGCTCATCCTGCGCATGCCCAAGGGCTACGACACCGACGTCGGCGAGAGCGGCGTGGTGCTGTCGGCCGGCCAGCGGCAACGCGTGGGCCTGGCCCGCGCCCTGCTCGGCGATCCGGCGTTCATCGTGCTCGACGAGCCCAACGCCAGCCTCGACGCCGAGGGCGAGGCGGCGCTGATGTCGGCCATCGACGCCATGAAGGCCCAGGGTTCGACCATCGTCGTCATCGCTCACAAGCCGGGCATCTTCCGCGCGGCCGACAAGCTCCTGGTGCTGCGTGACGGCCGAATCGATCTGTTCGGTCCCAAGGACCAGGTCATGGCCCGGGTCATGAAACCGGCCGATGTTCGCTCGATCGAGGCCAGCCGATGAAGCTCGAGATCGGACCCGTCCGCTCCACCTACGTCGCCCCCACCTTCGGCGGCGACGACACCACGCCGCTCGATCCGCGGCTCGAGCAGCGACTTCGCCGTCCGATGCTCGTCGGCGCGGCGATCATCGGCACCATGGTGGTCGGCCTGGGCCTGTGGGCCTCGCTGACGCCGCTGGCGTCCGGCATCACCGCGCCCGGCCAGGTGACCGTCGAGGCCAATCGCAAGACGATCAATCACCGCGACGCCGCGACGGTGAAGCAGATCCTCGTCAAGGAAGGTCAGCTGGTCCGCGCCGGCCAGCCGCTGATCGTGTTCGACGACACCGAGCCCAAGGCGACCGTCGCCATTCTGCAGAATCAGGCCGACAGCCTGATGAGCGCGGCCGCCCGGCTGAGCGCCGAGGCGACGAATCGCCCCGCCGTCCAGTTCCCGCCCGAGCTCACCAGCCGCGCCGGCGATCCGCAGGTCGCCGGCATGATGCGCGACCAGGATTTCTTGTTCACCAGCCGCCTGCAGCTCTTCCAGAGCCAGTCGCAGGTGCTGCAGCAGCGCCTCGACCAGATCCAGAATCAGGTCCAGGGCGACCAGGCCCAGCTGACCTCCACCGACGAGCAGCGGAAGCTGCTCGTGGACGAGATGACCAGCTTCATGCCCCTCTACGAGAAGGGCTATGCGCCGAAGACGCGGATCCTCGCCTACCAGCGCCAGATCGCCGATCTCGGCGGCCGCCGGGGGTCGCTCGTCGCCGACATGGCGCGCCTGCACCAGCAGATGGGCGAGACGCGCATGCAGCTCGCCTCGCTGCGCGACCAGCGCCAGAGCCAGGCGGCCGAGCAGCTGCGCGACAGCCAGTCTAAGCTCGAGGAGGTGCTGCCGAAGCTGGTGGCCGCCAAGGCCGCGCTCGAGGGCACCGTCGCCCGCGCGCCGGTGGACGGCTACGTCTTCAACCTCACCCAGTTCACCCCGGGCGCCGTCGTCGGCGGCGGCCAGGTCCTGATGGACATCGTGCCTTCCAACTCGCCGCTCATGGTGACGGTGATGGTCAAGCCCGAGGACATCGACCAGGTCCACGTGGGCATGGACGCCCAGGTGCGACTCGTGGGTCCCAATCCGCGATGGAACAGCCCGCTTCCCGGCAAGGTAGTGGTCGTTTCCGCCGATCGGATCACCAACGAGAAGACCGGCATGGGCTTCTATCGGGCCGATGTCCGCATCGATCCGAAGGACATGAAGGGGCTCGAGAAGAACGTGAAGGTGACCCCCGGCATGACCGCCACGGCCATGATCAAGACCGGCGATCGCACCCTGATGGGCTTCCTGATCACCCCGATCACCGACACCATCCACCACGCCTTCCACGAGCAGTAACCGCCTCGGGAAACGATGGATCGGGCGCCGTCCTGCCGCACCTAATAGGTGTTGCGCAAATTGCACGGTTCCGATACGTCTTCACTCGGGCTCGTTTAACCTGCGCCGCAGCCATGCTACGGCGTTGGGGGAGATGGATCGCTGGGACCGCTCCAAGCTTTGGGGGTCAGGCGTGCCGGGGTCCGTGTGACACAGACTGGAGAGACTAATGGCGACTTACACTTTTGAGACGATGACCACGGCTCAGGCGGCGTCCTACAACGCCAGCACTGACCAGATCGTCTTCAGCAACTCCACCTCGCACGCCTCGGCGGTGCAGGTGACCTTCACCACCACCTCGATCCCGCCGAGCGCGACCTCGACCGGTTCGATCTCGGTGTCCGGCGCCACCATCAAGGACCTGGTGACGGGTCAATCGGTGACGTTCGGCACGGGCATCCTGGGCGAGAGCGACTTCATCTTCCCGGATTCCTCGAAGCTGCTCGTCGGTCTCGGCACTGCCGACACCGCGACCTTCGGTGCGACCAACGACGCCATGTTCGGCGATCTGGGCGACGACGTCCTGACCGGCGGCAACGGCAACGACGTGCTGCAGGGCAACACCGGCAACGACATCCTGACCGGCGGCGCTGGCGCTGACACCGTCTACGGCGGCGGCGACAACGACACCATCGACGTGGGCGACGGCTCGAACCGCGCCAACGGCAACAAGGGCGATGACATCCTCTACGCCACGGGCGCCACGGCCAGCGACTCGAACACGCTGCTCGGCGGTCAAGGCAACGACATCATCACCGGCGGCCTCGGCAACGACTGGCTGCAGGGCGACCTCGGCAACGACTCGATCGTGGCCTCGGTCGGCGGTGACGACACCGTTTCCGGCGGCGACGGCACCGACTCGATCGTCCTCGGCACGACGGCCGGCAACGTGAACGTCGACGGCGGCAACGACGCCGACACGATCACCACCGGCGCCATGACCGGCGGCGGCACGATCCACGGCGGCGACGGCGCTGACAGCATCGTCATCACCGGCGGCGCCTTCACCAAGGCCGTGTCGATCAACGGCAACGCCGGCGACGACACCATCACCGCGTCGGCGGGCACGACCTTCGCTAAGGGCGCGACCGTCGCCGGCGGCGCTGGCAACGACTCGATCGTCTTCGCGTCGAACTCGCAGTCGCTCTACTTCTCGGGCGACCTCGGCAACGACACGATCACGGCCACCGGCACCGGCAACGACACCCTCCTGGGTGGCGACGGCGCCGACTCGCTCTCCACCTCCGGCGGCGACAACTCCGTCGACGGCGGCACGGGCGCGGACTCGATCTGGATCAACGCGGCGGGTGCGTCGAACAACGTCCTCACCGGTGGTGATGGCAACGACCTGATCGTCCACAACACGGGCGTCAGCATCAGCGACACCACGGCTGGCTCCGGCAACGACACCATCAGCGCCGGCGCTGGTGACGACACGGTCATCCTGGCCGCTGGCGGCACCAAGAGCACGGTGGACCTGGGCGAAGGCAACAACACCTTCGGCGGCACCGGCAACTCGAACCTGTCGATCACGGCCGGCGCGGGTAACGACGTGATCTCCGCCACCGGCAACGGTGAGCACACGGTCTCGTCGGGCGCTGGTATCGACCAGATCACCCTCTCGGGCACCGGCAACGACAGCATCTCGGCTGGCGATGGCGCGGACACGATCGTCCTGACGGGCGGCACGACCGGCTACGTCGACGCGGGTGCGGGTGCTGACGTCGTGACCGGCACCGCCGGCAACGACACCATCCTCGGCGGTGACGGCAACGACCAGATCACCGGCGCTGGCGGCACCGACGTCCTCACCGGTGGTGCGGGCAGCGACACGTTCAACTTCGCCGACAACGAGTCGAACAACGTGATCGGTTCGCAAGACCGCATCATGGACTGGACGGGTGGCACGCAGGCGACCCCGGTCGACGTCCTGCACTTCACCGGGACGGGCTTCACCTCGACGGCCACCGCGCTGAACTTCGACGCCTCCTTCACGGCGTCGGACTACGCGGCGGCCACGACCTACGCCAACGGCAAGTTCGGCCAAGGCGTTGAGTTCGTCGCGGTGCAGGTGGGCAACGACGTGGTGGTCTTCGCCGACACCCACGCCACGGCCACCAACGCGCTCGACGCGTCGGATGACGCGGTGGTTCTGATCGGCCGCTCGCTGGCCGACATCCACTACACCAACCTCGTCTAAGCCTCGGCTCAGACGGAACTACGGGGGCCGCCCTTCGGGGCGGCCCTTTTGTTTTTGGGCCTTTCGCGGCCGCACCGGCGCCGCTAGAGCCATGGCCATGTCGAACGCGGCCCTCTACCTCCATCCCAACGGCTACGACACCAGCGGCCCCGAGCTGCTGGGCCGGATCTCGGCCGGCGAGAGCTTCCTGCGCGGCTACCTCCGCCACGCCGAGGTGGACCGCTACTACTTCTGGAACGTCGCCGGTCGCCCGATGAACGAGCTTCAGGCCCTCCTCGAGCGGGTCGAGGCGCCGAAGAAGCCGATCAGCTGGATCCCCCAGACCAACCGCTCCGGCCTCGGCGAGGTCGGGGTGCTGAACGTGCCGATGCCCTCGCTGACCAACGAGTCATGGCTGCGCCGTCCATTCGGCTCGCGCACCTACGCGATCTGCGGCATCACCCACACGACCGCCACCGATCGGGTCATGCAGGCGCTCGCCGACATGCTGGTGGCGCCCACCGAGAGCTTCGACGCCCTGATCTGCACCTCCGAGGCGGTGCGCCACGCCGTCGAGACCCAGCTCTCCATGATGCGCGACTACCTGGACGCCGAGCGCGGCCCGCGCCGCCGGCCTGAGCCCATGCGCGTCACCATCCCGCTCGGCGTCAACACCGAGGACTTCTCCACCTCGCCGGAGCACCGCAAGGCCTGGCGCGAGCGCCTCGCCATCCCCGACGACGCCGTGGTGGCGCTCTTCGTCGGCCGTTTCAACATCCGCGCGAAGATGAACCCGGCGCTCATGGCCATCGCCCTGGAGCGCGCCGCCAAACGCACGGGCCGCCCCATCTGCTGGGTCAACGCCGGGTGGTCGCCCAACCCGAAGGAAGAGCAGGCCTACCACGAGCAGACGCGGGCCCTCTGCCCGTCGGTCCTCTATCGCAGCGTCGATGGCCGTCCGCCGGACGTCCGCTTCTCAATCTGGTCGGTGGCCGACTTCTTCATCAGCTTCTCCGATAACATCCAGGAGACCTTCGGCCTGACGCCGATCGAGGCCATGGCCGCCGGCCTGCCCTGCGTCGTGACCGACTGGGACGGCTACAAGGATACGGTCCGCCACGGCGTCGACGGCTTCCGCGTGCCGACCATCGCTCCGCCGCCCGGCGAGGGCGGCGATCTCGCCTACTGGTTCGCCAACAACTGGCTCAACTACGACAACTATGTGGGCGCGGCCGCCCAGTTCACGGCCATCGACTATGCCGAGGCGGAGACCTGTATCGCCGCCCTCGTCGAGCAGCCGGAGCTGCGTCGCCAGATGGGTGAGGCGGCCAAGGTCCGCGCCCGCGAGGTGTTCGACTGGGCCGCCGTCATCCCGCAATACCAGGCGCTCTGGGCCGAGCAGAACGCCCGCCGCCTGGCGGCCCCGCCAGAGCCGCGCACCCGCGACAATCCCTACCGCCCGGACCCCTTCACCCTCTTCCAGAGCTATCCCTCGCGGCACGTCACGGCGCGCAGCCCGGTGCGGCTCGCGCCCGGCATGAGCTGGGACCTCGCCAAGCCGCTGCTGGAGTCGCCGATCGTCTCCTACAGCGGCTTCCATCGCCCGACCCTCGACGAGGTGGAGACGATGCTGGCCATCCTCGGCCAGAAGGGCGTGGCGACGGTGGCGGAGCTGGCCCAGGTGGCGGCGCCCGACCGGCGCGGCTACGTCGCCCGCGGCGTCCTGTGGCTCGCCCGCTACGGCGTGGTCACCCTGGCTGAAGACTGAGATTGGCGGGGGGAAACTCAGCCCCCAAAACGCAAGCGGCCGGGCGGCGAACTCAGGTTCCACCGCCCGGCCAAAGCGACACAGCCATGGAGAGCTAGGCTGACCTCGTACTTCTAACGCAAAGCTCTGCTGCGCGAAAGGGAATCCCTCATCACGATTGCGCAACTTGGCCATGAACGCCGCCCAAACCGGGCGCCCGGCCGGGTCCAGGCGGATCGTCGGTTACATCCTCAGTCGAAGCCGATCCCGGTCAGGGACGCCAGCCGCGCCTGGTCGCGGGCGTAGATCCGACGCAGGAACACGATGTCCTCGTCCGTCAATTCGGACCCGTAGTCCATCTCCCGGCCCACGTGCACGGCCCGCGGCTCCACAGCCGCCGTGGCGGGCGGAAGGCTCAGGAAACGGCGCACCTCGGCCAGCACCGATGTCGGGTCCGCCTGCAGCGTCTCGGCCTTCAGCGCCAGCACCTGCTCCTTCGGGAAGAGGCCGAACAGCCGCTCCATCTGCTCGCCGTAGAAGCCGCGCTCCACATAGGAGAAGGCGCGGTGGAAGCCCCAGGGCGCGTCGGGGAGAGGGCTGTCGAACAGCCGCATCCGCCCCTGGCGGACGCACCAGGCGAAGGGCTGGGTTTCCCAGCCGCGGGCGTATTCCATCCGCCAGTGCGACCACGCCCGCTGCACCGGGTCGCGCAGCACGACGATCAGCTTCATCGCCGGGTTGTAGGCCCGGATGCGCTCCAGCGCGTTGGGCCAATAGAGGTAGATCGGCGTCGCTTCCCCGCGCGGGCGCCCGTCCGGCGGGGCGAACAGGGCGTGGTAATCGGCATAGTCCGGCCGCGCCCAGTCTCGCTCGTCGTCGTCGAAGAAGTGGGTCTCCTTCTCGCGCGACAGGGAGACCTCCGGAGCCTCGGCCAGGTAGTCGAACAGGGCCGTGGTCCCGGCCTTCTGGACCCCTGCGATGATGAAGTCGACGCGCGGCTCAGCCATCAGTCCCCATCCCCTGTCGGGCCCGCCGGGGCAAGCGCCATTCACGCTTCATGAGGGCCGCGGAGCGCGATAAGAGGGGGTTCGGTTTGCGGGGGCGCGGACCGCGGCAGCGGCCTGCGAGAGGCGTTTGATGAAGACGGTGATCCTGGCGGGCGGGCTCGGCACGCGCATCTCCGAAGAGAGCCACCTGAAGCCCAAGCCGATGATCGAGGTCGGCGGCCGGCCGATCCTCTGGCACATCATGAAGCTCTACTCGCACTACGGCTTCAACGACTTCATCGTCTGCCTCGGCTACAAGGGCTATGTGGTGAAGGAGTACTTCGCCAACTACGTGCTCCACAACGCCGACCTGACGGTGGACCTGGCCAAGGGCGCCATCGAGTACCACGCCACCAATCACGAGCCCTGGCGCGTCACCCTCGTCGACACCGGCGAGGAGACCATGACCGGCGGCCGCCTCAAGCGCATCGCCGGCTACCTGGAGCCGGACGAGCCCTTCTTCCTGACCTATGGCGACGGGGTGGCCGACCTCGACCTGCGCCGCCTGGCCGACTTCCACCGCAAGCATGGCCGCCAGGCGACCGTCACCGCCGTCGCCCCGCCGGGGCGCTACGGCGCCCTGGAGATCGCCGACGGCCAGGTCCAGCGCTTCATCGAGAAGCCGCCCGGCGACAACGGCCTGATCAACGGCGGCTTCTTCGTCCTCGATCCCAAGGTCATCGGCCGGATCGACGGTGACGACACCATCTGGGAGCAGGAGCCGCTCACCGGCCTGGCCGCCGACGGCCAGCTGATGGCCTTCAAGCACGACGGTTTCTGGGCGGCCATGGACACCCTGCGCGACAAGAACGTCCTCGAGGGCCTGTGGGCCTCGGGTGAGGCGCCGTGGAAGCGGTGAACCGCGCCTTCTGGCGAGGCAAGCGCGTCCTCGTCACCGGCCACACCGGCTTCAAGGGCGGCTGGGCTGCCATCTGGCTGGACGCCCTGGGCGCGGAGGTCACCGGTCTCGCCCTCGCGCCGGACCAGGATCCCAGCCTCTTCGCCCTGGCCGGCGTCGAGCGCCTCTGCCGCTCGCGGATCGCTGATCTGCGCGACCCCGCCGCCGTCGCCGCCGCCCTGGACGGCCAGTCGTTCGACCTCGTCCTGCACATGGCCGCCCAGCCGATCGTGCGCGCCAGCGTCGCCGACCCCATCGCCACCTTCGCCACCAACATCATGGGCACGGCCCACCTGCTGCAGGCCCTGCGGGGCCAGAGCGGCCTCAAGGCGGTCCTCACCGTCACCTCCGACAAGGTCTACGCCAACGCCGAGACCGGCCGCGCCTTCACCGAGGCCGATCCCCTGGGCGGCAAGGATCCCTATTCGGCCTCCAAGGCGGCCTGCGAGATCGTCACCCAGAGCTTCGCCAGGAGCTACTTCGAACCGGCCGGCGTGCCCCTCTCCACCGCCCGGGGCGGCAATGTCATCGGCGGCGGCGACTTCTCCCGCGACCGCATCGTCGCCGACATCGTCCGCGCCGCCCGCGCCGGGGAGGCTGTGGTCCTGCGCCACCCGGAGGCGACGCGTCCGTGGCAGCATGTGCTGGATTGCCTGGCGGGCTATTTCCGCCAGCTCGAGGTGCTGGCCACCGATCCGGCGAACGCGCCGCGCGCCGTCAACTTCGGGCCCAAACCCGGCGGGGCCGAGGTCACCGTCGGCGAACTCGCCAGCCTCGGCGTCGAGGCCCTGGGCGGCAAGCCCTGGCGCCACGAGCCCGACCCCAACTCCCTGGAGGCCAGGTCCCTGGCCATCGACGCCGGCCTCGCCCGGCGCGCCCTCGGCTTCGAAAGCCGCCTCGCGGCGCCCGCCGCTGTCGCCCTCACCATGGACTGGTATCGCCGTCAGGGCGCCGGCGAGGACGCACTCGCCTTGTGCCGCGAGCAGATCGAAGGCTACGAAGCCGGCCGATGACCTCCCAGCTCCTCTGCCGCTTCTGCAAGACCCCGCTGAGCCACACCCTCGTGGATCTGGGCGACCAGCCGCTCGCCAACAGCTACCTGACCGCCGACCAGCTCGCCGCCGGGACCGAGGCCGCCTATCCGCTGCACGCGCGCGTCTGCCACGCCTGCTTCCTGGTGCAGGTGGAGGACGTGGTGCCGGCCGACGCCATCTTCGACGCCGAATACGCCTACTTCTCCTCCTATTCGGCGAGCTGGGTGGAACATGCGCGCCGCTACGCCGTGGCCATGATCGACCGCTTCCAGCTCGGCCCGGACTCGCTTGTCGTCGAGGTGGCCAGCAACGACGGCTACCTCCTGCAGCACTTCCTCGCCCGCGACGTGCCGGTGCTCGGCGTCGAGCCGACGGCCAACACCGCCGAGGCCGCCCGCGCCAAGGGCATCCCCACCGAGGTGCTGTTCTTCGGCGCCGAGACCGGGCGCGTGCTCGCCGCCCGCGGCGTGCGGGCCGACCTGATGGCCGCCAACAACGTCCTCGCCCACGTGCCCGACATCGGCGACTTCGTGGCCGGCTTCGGCGAGGTTCTGAAGGCGGAAGGCGTCCTCACCTTCGAGTTCCCGCACCTCTTGAACCTCATCGAGAAGGTGCAGTTTGACACCATCTACCACGAGCACTTCTCCTACCTCTCGCTGCTGGCGGTGGAGCAGGTGCTGCGGGCCAACGGCCTGCGCCCCTTCGACGTGGAGCTGCTGCCGACCCATGGCGGCTCGCTGCGCCTCTTCGTCTGTCATGCCGGATCGGGCCGGGCGGAGACCGAGGCGCTCAAGGCCCTGCGCGAGGCCGAGCACGCCGCCGGCCTCGACCGGATCGAGACCTACGACGGCTTCACGCCGCGGGTGCAGGCGGTGCGCGCGAGCTTCCGCGCCTTCATCGAGCGCGCCCGCGCCGAGGGCAAGCTGATCGCCGCCTATGGCGCGGCGGCCAAGGGCAACACCTTCCTCAACTACTGCGGGGCGACGGCGGCCGACATCGCCTGCGCCTTCGACGCCAATCCGGCCAAGCAGGGCCGCTTCCTGCCGGGCAGCCACATCCCGATCGCCTCGCCGGCCAAGGTGGCCGAGGTGAAGCCGGACTACGTCCTCATCCTGCCGTGGAACCTGAAGGACGAGATCATCGGCCAGCTCGCCTTCATCCGCGACTGGGGCGGCCGCTTCGTCATCGCCTCGCCGGAGACGAAGGTCCTCGACTGATGCGTTTCACCGAGACGGAGATCGCCGGCGTTGTGGTGGCGGACATCGAGCCCCACACCGACGAGCGCGGCGCCTTCGCCCGGCTGCAGTGCCCGGAGGAGTTCGCCGCCGCCGGCCATCCGTTCGGGCCGGTCCAGACCAGCCTGTCGCGTAACCCCCAGGTCGGCACCCTGCGCGGCATGCACTACCAGAAGCCGCCCCACGCCGAGACCAAGCTGGTGCGCTGCGTCCGCGGCCGGATCTTCGACGTCGCCCTCGACCTTCGCCCGGCGAGCCGCACCCACCGCCGCTGGACCGCCGTCGAGCTCAGCGCCGACAACGCCCGCGCGCTCTACATCCCCGAGGGCGTCGCGCACGGCTTCCTCACCCTCGAGCCCAATTCCGACGTGCTCTACCAGATCGCGCCGGCCTACACCGCGGGTCACGAGGCCGGCGTGCGCTGGGACGACCCGGCCTTCGCCATCGCCTGGCCCATGGCGCCGGCGTTGATATCGCCGCGCGACGCGACCTATCCTGACTACGCAAACGGGGCGGGCTGAGGCGTGATCGAGATCCATCCCACCGCGAAGGTCTCGCCGCTCGCCGATATCGAGGACTCGGTGCGCGGCACCCTGATCCGCGTCGGCCCCAACACGGTCATCGACAGCTTCGTGAAGATCAAGCCGGCCGGCGGCATGGGCGACGTGGTGATCGGCGCCGACTGCGCCATCAACTCCGGGACGGTCATCTACACCGGCAACGGCGTGCGGATCGGCGATGCGGTCGCCATCGCCGCCAACTGCACCTTCGCGCCGACGAACCACGCCATAGCGGACCGGACGAAGCGCATCCGCGACCAGGGCTTCATGCCCTCGCGCGGCGGCATCCTCGTCGAGGATGACGTCTGGATCGGCTCCAACTGCGTGCTCCTCGACGGCGCGGTCGTGCGCAAGGGCGCGGTGATCGCCGCCGGCTCGGTCGTGCGCGGCGAGGTGGAGGCCTACGCCATCTTCGGCGGCGTCCCGGCTCGCAAGATCGGCGAGCGGGGCGCGTGAGCATCACTGTCCTCGGCGCCGCCGGTTTCGTCGGCGCGCGGCTCGCGGAGCGCCTCACCGCGGCCGGGCAGGCGCCCTGGACCCCGGCCAAGGGCGATCCGGAGCTCCTGACCCGCGACTTGGGCCTCGTCTACTACTGCGCCGGCCTGACGGCCGACTACGACCGCCGCCCCTTCGATACGGTGGAGGCCCATGCGAGCCTCGTCAGCCGCATCCTCGAAGCCGGCCGTTTCGAGAAGATCGTCTATCTCTCCTCGACCCGCCTCTACGACGGCCTTCGCAAGGCCGAGGTGGACGAGGCCGAGCCCCTGGTCTTCGATCCCCTCGATCCGCGCCGCGTCTATGACCTCTCCAAAGCGCTCGGCGAGAACCTGGTCATGACCCGCTCAGGCGGCCGGGGCGCGGTGGCGCGGCTCGCCAACGTCTACGACTGGACGGACGGGGCGCCGGGCTTCCTCTCCGAATGGCTGATCCGGGCGCGGGGCGGCCGCGCGCTCTCGCTCGACTCCAGCCCGCACGTGGCGCGCGACTACATCCACCTCGACGACGTGGTCGACGCCCTGCTGGCCATCGCCGCCGCGCCGGAAGGCGAGATCGTCAATGTCGCCAGCGGCGCGCTCACCGCCAACGGCGAGATCGCCGAGGTCTTCGCCGCCGCCGGCTGGCAGGTCGATTTCCGCGGCGACGCGCGCCCGCCGGCGCCGCCCAACGCGGCCATCGGCCGGCTGCGGGCGCTCGGGGTCGCGCCGCGGCCGGTGAAGGCGGTCGTCGCCGACTATCTGGAAGGGCTGAAGGCGTGAAGCTGATCGACCACACCCGCGAGAGCCTGGTCGCCTACACCACCGCCCAGTGCGCCCACATCGTACCCGACGGGCGCGAGGACGCCTTCAGGAAGACGGTCGACGCCCACCTCGACGAGGCGCTCGAGCGCCTGCACCGCTGCATCAACGCCTGCGCCCCCTGGCGGCCGGACCAGTTCAATGTGCTGCAGTCCTCACAGCACTGCATCTATCTGTACTATCTCAGCAATACGATCTGGAAGCGGTCGGGCGACACGGCCGCGGCGACGCGCCTCTTCCTGATGAACAAGGCCTTCAACGGCATCGACCTGTTCTACGAGATCGCCATGCCGGAGGTGTTCTACATCGGCCACAGCGTCGGCATCGTCCTGGCCAAGGCGACCTACGGCAACTACCTCGTGCTCTATCAGGGCACGACGGTCGGCCGGCACAAGGACCAGATCCCGGTCATCGGCGACCGGGTGATCCTCTATCCGGGAACCTCGGTGGCGGGCCGCGCCGTGGTCGAGGACGACTGCGTGATCAGCCAGGGCGTCCGCGTCATCAACAAGCACGTGCCCAGAGGCTCGATGGTCTTCGCCGGCGAGACGCCGGGCGGATTGACCTTCCGCCCGCGCCCCGACGACCTGCTCTCCGAATACTTCAGGCTTTAGCCGGCTCGGCCACGGTGTTGGCCACCATGTCGTAGAACTTGCGCGCGAAGTCCTCGGTGCGGCCGAGCGGGCCGGCCTTCATCTGCTCGCGCAGGTTCTGGCGCAGGTGCAGCCGCCGCGCCCGGTCCTCGACCAGCCTGACCGCGATCTCGACGAACTCGGCCTTGCTCTCGGTGGCCATGTCGCCGACGCCCGAGTTGGTCAGGATCGAATAGCTCAGCCGCTCGAAGAAGGCCGGGCCGATCAGGCTGACCACCGGCACGCCCATCCACAGGGCCTCGGTCGTCGTGGTGCCGCCGGTCAGGGGCAGGGTGTCCAGGGTGATGTCCACCTCGTTGTAGAACGGCATGTGCCGCCCGCGGATCGCCTGGAAGACCACCCGGTCGGCGGCGATGCCGTTGGCCGCGAAGGCCTTCAGGATATTGGCGCGGAAGCTCGGCGTGCCGCCCTCGGGGCGGATGAACATGAACCGCGAATCCGGCACGCGCTTCATCACCTCGGACCACAGGGCGATCATGTCCGGGTTGTACTTGTGCGGGTTGTTGGCGGTGCCGAAGGTGATCCGGCCGGCGCGATCCTCGGGCAGGCCGGGCAGAATCTCGTGGCTCTCGGAGAACACCATCTTGCCGAGCGCGATCCAGCTGTCAGGCATCAGCATCGGTCGCTCGATCATCAGCTCCGGCCGGGCCGGCACGCTGTAGGGATCGCAGACAAAGTAGTCGATGGTCGACAGGCCGGCCGAGTGCGGATAGCCCAGCCAGCTCGCCTGGCGCGGCGCCGGGCGCCAGGCCATCACCTCCAGCTTGTTCATGAACGTCGAGCCGCCGAGCTCCATGAGCAGGTCGAGCTGGTCGTCCGCGATGAGCTGGGCGGCGTCGCGGGCGCCGATGTCCGGATGCCAGCGGAACGCGGTCACCCGCTCCTTGATGTGCCGCTGGATGGCGTCTTCTTCGCCTTGGTAGAACGAGTAGCAGTAGACCTCGAACCGGTCGCGATCGAGGTGGTCGAAGAGGGGCAGGGCGAAGTAGGCCACCGGGTGGTGGCGCAGGTCTGAGGACATGAAGCCCAGGCGGATCTTGTCCGAGCGCGGCCGGGGCGGCGGGCGCTTGATCGGGAAGCTGGCGGCCTGGGCCTCGATGCTGCGGCCCCAGATCCGGTGCTGCTCCACCAGCTCCAGCCGGTCCTCGTCGGTGCGCACCCGGGCCAGCTGCTTGAGCAGCGCCGTGTGGCGGCCGCTCTCGGCCCAGGTCCGGCCCAGATCCCTGAAGCTGCCGAGCTGCGCCACCTCATCGAAGGCCGAGACCCGGATCAGCACCTCGGAGGCGATCTTCAGATGGGCCGGCGAGGTCAGCTTCTCGCGGCGCATGGCGTCCTTCAGGAGCTGATAGGCCTCCTCGATGTTGGCGCCCTCGTCGCCGGTGCGCGTGCGCTCCAGGCTCTCCACCAGCGCCAGGGTGTGGTCGAGGCGGCTGGGATCGAGCTGGTGCGCCCGCCGCAGATGCTCGTTGGCGCGGGCCCGATCGTAATCGGTCATGCTGGCGCCGAGCTGGTATTCCAGCCACGCGGCGTTGGGGAATCTCGGCAGCAGGCCGGTGAGGTAGGCCTCGGCCTTGCGCAGCTCGCCCGAGCGGCGGAACACGATGGCCTTGGCCTCGTAGAGGCGCGACTCCTCCGGGTTGGCGGCGATCGCCTTGTCGAGCAGGTCGTGGGCCTGGGCCTGGCGGTGCCCCTCGTTGAACACCCCCGCCATGTCGAGCCAGGCGTCGATGAAATTCTTCTTCAGGGCCACGGCCTGGCGCCAGCGCACCATTGCCTGGTCGGTCCGGCCCTGGAAGTGCAGCGCGCGGGCCAGTTGGCGCTGGTATTCGGCGTTGCGCGGATCGGCGCGCACCAGCTTGGTGAACACCTGCTCGGCCTTGGCCGGCTCCTTCATGTCGAGCAGGATGTTGCCGCGGTTGACCTGCGGCGACTTGGAGCTGGGGTCGATCTTGAGGGCCTGGTCCAGGGCGGCGAGCGCCTCCGGGAATCGGCCGAGCTGGCGCAGGAGGACGCCGCGCAGGTTCCAGAACTCGACCTCGCGGGGAAACTGCGCGACGGCCCGGGCCGACCAGGCCTCGCCCTCCTCGCGGCGCTTGGCGCGGAACAGCTGGTGCAGCAGCACGCGCCAGACCTGCGCCGGCTGGCCTGCGTCCTCGTTCAGCACCTCCTGGAGGAGGCCGATGGCCTCGCCGGCGCGACCCGCCTGCAAGGCCTCGTTCGCCGCCACCAAGCGCTTGTCCATGCCCCGACCTTTTGCAGCCTTTGCGTCCCTGGGCTCACCCCAGGGCCAGGAGGCTTAAGCCGCCCCGCGCTCCGTGGCTAGAGGGTCGCCCCAAGGCTCATCCCCGGCGCGAGAAGCGCCACTTCAGCGCCAGGATGGCGGCGGACAGCAGCAGGCAGACCACGTTCGAGCCGATCACCGGCCAGCTCTGGATCAGCACGCCATAGGCGATCCACAGGCTGAAGCCGGTCACCGTGACGATGTACATGCGCAGCGACACCGAGGAGGCGTCGCGCTCGCGCCAGATCTTCAGCAGCTGGGGCGCGAAGCTGGTCATGGAACAGAGGGCGGCGGCCACGCCCACGATGTTGGCGAGGGGCGACAAGGCTCAGGCGCTCTGTGGAAAGCGCACCACGGCCCGCCGGCCCGGCTCGGCCGGCAAGGTCTCGAAGCGGCCGCGCAGCTGCTGGGCGAGCAGGCCGACGAGGGTCGCGCCGAAGCCCTTCGCGGCCTCGCCGTCGCGCCCGTCGCCGTTTCCCTCGACGCTCAGCTCCACCTCGTCCGATCCGCGCTTCAGCGACACCGTCACCGCGCCCGGGCCACCGGCGACGGGCTGGGTGAGGGCCTCGCGAACGAGCTCGCCGGTGATCAGCGCCAGGGGCGCGGCCTGGCGGGTCGGCACGGTGACGGGGTCGATCTCGAGGCGCAGGCCGACGTCCTCGCGGCGGCAGGCGGCCAGCGCCTCCTCGGCGATGTCGCGAACCAGCCCGTCCACGGCCATCCGGGCGGTCTCGCCGTTCGGTTCGAAGCGGCGGTGGACGGCCATCAGGGCGTTGATGCGGTCCAGGGCGCTCTGGGCGGCGTCGCGCTCCGGCCCGGCGGGCGCGCGGCGCGCCTGCAGGACGAACACCGAGGCGATCAGTTGCAGGTCGTTCTTCATCCGGTGGTCCACCTCGCGCAGCCGCGCGTGGGCGCGGGCGAGTTCCGCCTCCAGTTCCGCGAGCCGCCCGCTCGCCGTTGCGTCTTGAGCCTCGTTGCCGTGCGTGGACATTTCCCGGGTCCCCCAGACCCATCCGGCGCTCCCCCCGGCCAGACCAACGGCGCCGCTTGGTCGCCGGTTCCCCGCCGAACGACGTTCTGTCTGGAGCCGCGTGCCTCTTGACCGCCCGGCCGTGCGCCGCCTAAGCGCCACCCATGAACATCCTTCTGGTCGGTTCCGGCGGCCGCGAGCACGCGCTCGCCTGGAAGATCGCGCAGTCGCCCCTCGTGACGCGCCTCGTGGCGGCGCCCGGCAATCCCGGCATGGCCCGGGTGGCGGAGGTGCGCGACGTCGGCGCCGTCGACGTGCCGGGCCTCATCGCCCTGGCGCGCGAGATCGCCGCCGACCTGGTGGTCATCGGCCCGGAGACCACGGTGGCGGCGGGCCTCGGCGACGCGTGCGCGGAGGCCGGCATCCCGTGCTTCGGCCCGACCGCCCAGGCCGGCCAGCTCGAATCCTCCAAGGCCTTCACCAAGGCCTTCTGCGACCGCTACGGCCTGCCCACCGGCGCCTATCGCGTCTGCGAGACGGTGGACGAGGCCAAGGCCGCGCTCGACGCCTTCACCGCCCCCTTCGTCGTCAAGGCCGACGGCCTGGCGGCCGGCAAGGGCGTGGTGGTCGCCGCCACGCGCGAGGAGGCCGACGCGGCGGTCGAGGACGCGCTCGGCGGCCGCTTCGGCGCCGCCGGCGCCCGCGTCATCATCGAGGAGTTCCTCGAGGGCGAGATCGGCTCGCTGTTCGCCCTGTGCGACGGCAAGACCTCGATCGTCTTCGGCTCGGCCCAGGACCACAAGCGCGCCTTCGACGGCGAGCAGGGGCCCAACACCGGTGGCATGGGCGTCTATTCGCCGGCCCCGGTCTTCACCGCGCAGCTCGTCGACCAGGTGCGCACCCGCTTGGCCGAGCCGGCCTTCGCCGGCATCGCCGCCGACGGCGCGCCCTATCGCGGCGTGCTCTTCGTCGAGCTGATGGCCACCGCCCAGGGTCCCAAGCTCGTCGAGTTCAACGTCCGCTTCGGCGACCCGGAGTGCCAGGCCCTGCTGCTGCGCCTGAAGAGCGACCTCGTGCCCTACCTGATGGCCTGCGCCACCGGCACGCTGGCCGACCTGCCGGCCCCGGAGTGGAGCGACGACCACGCCGTGGTCGTGGTGGTCGCCGCCCAGGGCTATCCCGGCACGCCGAAGGCCGGCGGCGAGATCAAGGGCGCCGACGCCGACTTCGGTCCGGACGTGGTGGTCTTCCACGCCGGAACGCGGCGGGACGCCGACGGGACCCTGCGCGCCGCCGGCGGGCGGGTGCTCAACGTCTGCGCCCGGGGGCCCAGCCTCCAGGCCGCGCGCGACAAGGCCTATGCCGCGATCAAGGCGATCGACTACGCCGACGGCTTCTGCCGCTCCGACATCGGCTGGCGCGCCCTGGCCCGCGAAGGCGCCTGACGCCGCCTGATCGGCAGGGCGCCCAAAGGTAAGGGGCGCCGCGCCTCGGCCTTGCTCCCGCCCGTCCCGCCCCGGTAAAGTGGTTCAAACACTTGTACGAGGGGTAAGGAACGCCATGGCCGTCACGACCGAAATCGCCGGCGAGCAGGCTCGCGAACAGGCGAACACCGGCACCGATGTCGTTCCGGAATCCCAGCGGTTCGACGAGGCCTCGCTCGAGCGCTGGCTGAAGGCCAACGTCGCCGGCTACGAGGGCCCGCTCGAGGTCCGCAAGTTCAAGGGCGGCCAATCCAATCCGACCTACCAGCTGATCACCCCGTCCAAGAAGTACGTCCTGCGCCGCAAGCCGCCGGGCAAGCTCTTGCCCTCCGCCCACGCGGTGGACCGCGAGTACAAGGTGATCTCGGCGCTCGGCCCGACCGGCTTCCCGGTGGCCAAGACCTACGGCCTGTGCACCGACGACGACGTCATCGGCACCTGGTTCTACATCATGGACAACGTTGAGGGCCGGATCCTCTGGGACCAGACCCTGCCGCAGTACGAGCCGGCGGTCCGCAACGCGATCTTCAAGGCCAAGATCAAGACCCTCGCCGACCTGCACAACACCGACTACGTCAAGATCGGGCTCGAGGACTTCGGCAAGCCCGGCAATTACATGGGCCGCCAGGTCGACCGCTGGACCAAGCAGTACAAGGCCAGCGAGACGCAAGCCATCCCCGAGATGGAGAAGCTGATCGACTGGCTGCCCAAGAGCCTGCCGCCGCAGGAGCGCACCTCGGTCGTCCACGGCGACTATCGCCTCGACAACATGATCTTCCACCCCACCGAGTCCCGCGTCATCGCCGTGCTCGACTGGGAGCTCTCGACCCTCGGCGACCCGATGGCCGACTTCACCTACCTGCTGATGAACTGGGTGAACGGCACCATCTCGCAGCTGCCGGACCTCAAGGCCCACGGCCTGCCGACCATCGACGAGGCGGTGGACTACTACTGCGAGCTCACCGGCCGCGCCGGCATGCCGGAGCTCAACTGGTTCTTCGCCTACAACACCTTCCGCCTGGCGGGCATCATCCAGGGCATCCTCGGCCGGGTCCGCGACGGCACGGCCAACCACCCGGACGCCGCCAACATGGGCCCGCGCGTCGTCGGCCTGGCCCAGACCAGCTGGGCCTTCGCCCAGAAGGCCGGCGCGGTCGGCTAGAGCCCGGCCGTCGCCAGCACCGCGTCCACCGCCGCCTCGTCCGCAAACCGCGCGCGCACGGGCCAGGCGGTGACGCGGCTGCGCCAGGCGGGGGGCAGGCGTACCCAGTCCTTCTCGGTGGTCACCAGGCCCGCGCCGAACTGCGCCGCCCGGTCGGCCAGGCGCTGCAAGGTCGCCTCGTCATAGGCGAAGTGGTCGGGGAAGGGGGCGAAGTCGGCCAGTTCGCAGCCGGCCTCGGCCAGGGCCCGCTCCACCTTCCACGGCTTGCCGACGCCTGCGAAACCGACCTGCGGCCCCGTCGGCGGCGGCGCGGCCGGCTCCAGCCGCGCCAGCAGCACCGGCCTCGGCGCCAGCATCGCCAGCAGCTCCGGATCCGGCGTGTCCAGCCCGGGCGGCATCAGCAGCACCACCGCGTCGGCCCGCGCCAGCCCCGCCTTCAGCGGCTCGCGCATCGGCCCTGATGGGAAGACGCGGCCATCGCCGAACGGCCACTCGCCATTTCGCGTCTCGCCGTCGACCACCACCAGCGACAGGGCCTTCCTGACCGACGGGTTCTGATGGCCGTCGTCCATCACCACGGCCTTGGCGCCCGCCGCCGCCGCGGCCCTGGCGCCCGCGGCGCGGTCGCGTGACACCCAGACCGGAAAGCCGCCCCCCGCGCCCTGGGCCAGCATCAGGGGCTCGTCGCCGACCTCGGCGGTGGTGTGAATCGCCGGATCGACCCGCACCGGCCCCTCGAGCCGCCCGCCATAGCCGCGCGACAACAGGTGCGCCGCCACGCCCCGCGCGGCCAGCCGCTCGGCGAGCGCGCGGACCACCGGGGTCTTGCCCGCTCCGCCCAGGGTGACGTTGCCGACGCAGATCACCGGCGCGCCCGGGTCCTCAGGCTTGGCCCGCGCGATCCGCCGGGCCGTCACCGCCGCCCAGATCCAGGACACCGGCGTCAGCAGGAAGCGGGTCCGCGGCATGTCCCGCGTCTCGCGCCGGTACCACCATTCGGGCGTCTTCAGCTTCATGCGGCGATCAGCGGCTGGAGCGCGTCCAGCGCCGCCTCCAGGGCCGCGCCCTCGCGCCCGGCGAAGTCCAGCGCCGCCTCGCCGATGCGGCGGGCGATCGTCGGGTTCTCCAGCAGCCCCCGCACGTGGCGGGCTAGGGCCGCGCCGTCGCCGGCCTCCAGGGCCGCGACCTCGGCGAACATGGCGTCATAGACCTCGCGGGCGTTGAAGGCGTGCGGCCCGGTGATCATCGCCTTGCCGAGCCGGGCGGCCTCCAGCGGATTGTGCCCGCCGATCCCTTCGGCGAAGGCGCCGCCCATCACCACCACGTCCGCCAGCCGCAGGAAGAGGCCGAGTTCGCCGAGGGTGTCCGCCACATAGGCGGAGGTCCCGGGCAGGATCGTCTCGCTCGCCGCCCGCCGCGCCACCGTAAAGCCCAGCCAAGCCAGTTCCGCCGCCACCGCGGGCCCGCGGTCCGGATGGCGCGGAACCACCACCACGAGCCCCGCGCCCGCCTCCCGCGCCGCGCTGGCGACCAAAGCTTCCTCGCCCGGGTGGGTGCTCGCCGCCACCACCACCTTGCGCCCGCTGGCGGCGCCTTCCAGCCGCGCCAGCTCGGCCGCGTCACAGGGCAGGGGCGCGCCGACGAGCTTCAGGTTCAGCCGCCCGCCGACCCTGGCGCCGAGCCCCGCGAGCCGGTCCTCGGTGGCCGCGTCCTGCGGCAGGATCAGGTCGAAGGCGCCGACCAGCGCCCGCGCCGAGGCCGGCGCGCGCGCCCAGCCGCGGGCGCTCTCCAAGGTCATCCGCGCCGAGACCAGGGCCAGCCGCACGCCCCGGGCCTTCGCCGCCAGGATCAGGTTCGGCCAGAGCTCGCTCTCTACCAGGATGCCGAGGTCGGGCCGCCAGTGGTCCAGGAAGCGCGCCACGGCGCCCGGCGCATCCACGGGCGCGAACTGGTGGATCACGCCCTCGGGCAGCCGCCTCGCCAGCAGCTCGGCCGAGGTCAGGGTGCCCGAGGTCACCAGCAGGTTCAGCTCCGGCCGCCGCGCCCTCAACGCATCGATCAGCGGCAGCAGCGACTGGGTCTCGCCGACGCTCACCCCATGCAGCCAGACGAGCAGGCCTTCGGGCCGGCTCCGGCCGGCGCGCCCCAGCCGCTCGCCGATCCGCGCCGGATCCTCCTTGCCCCGCCGGGCCCGGCCGCGCAGCAGCATCGGCGCGAGCGGCGCCAAGAGGCCGCTCGCCGCGGCGTAGAGCGCCAGCGGGAGAGGGCGCCCGAGAGGAAGCGGTCGGCTCACACCACCTCGGCCGGCGCCAGCCGGCAGGCCACCGAGGCGTCGGTCTCCACCTGCAAGGTGGCGTGGCCGATGTTGAACCGGCGGCTCAGCTCCTCGCAGGTCTCGTGCAGGAAGGTGTCGCAGTCGCCGTTCGCCGGCCGGATCAGGTGGGCGGTCAGCGCCGTCTCGGTGGTGCTCATGGCCCAGATGTGCAGGTCATGGACCTCCTGCACGCCCGGCCGATCGCTCAGCCAGTCCATCACCGCCCGCTCGTCGATGCCGGGCGGCACGGCGTCGAGCGCCAGGTTGATGGAATCCCGCAGCAGCCCCCAGGTCCCGAGCACGATGAAGGCCGCGATCAGCAGGCTGAGCAGCGGGTCGACCCAGAGCAGGCCTGTGCCGGCGATCACCGCCGCGCCGATCACCACCGCCACCGACACCGCCGCGTCGCCGGCCATGTGCAGGAAGGCCCCGCGGACGTTCAGGTCGTGGTCCCGGTCGCGGAAGAACAGCAGGGCGGTGGCGGTGTTGATGATCACGCCGAGACCGGCGGTCCACATGACGATGCCGGTGCCGATCGGCTCGGGATGCATCAGGCGGCGCACCGATTCCGAGACGATCACCCCGATGGCGATCAGCAGCATCACCGCATTGGCCAGGGAGGCCAGGATCGTGCCCTTGCGCAGGCCATAGGTCCGCCGCCCCGTCGGCGCGCGCTTGGCCAGCACCGCCGCGCCCCACGCCAGCAGCAGGGCCAGCACGTCGGAGAGGTTGTGGCCGGCGTCGGCCAGCAGCGCCAGGGACGAGGACCACAGGCCCGCCACCACCTCCGCCGCCACGAAGGCGGTGTTCAGCCCCACCCCGATGGCGAAGGCCCGGCCCATATTCGACGGGACATGATGGTGGTGATGCCCGTGACCGTGTCCATGCCCGTGCTCATGGCCATGATGGTCATGGTCATGGTCATGGTCATGGTCATGGTCGTGGTCGTGGTGGTCGTGATGATGATGGTCGCCGTGGGCCATGGGCCTATGTCTCACCGCAGCCGGCGGCGATCAACGGGGGCCGCGCCCGACCAGGGCCTCGGCCCGGCGGGTGGCGGCGGAAAGCCGCGCCGACCAGTCGCCGATCAGGCCCTGGATGGCCGCATCGTCGGCGTCCTTCGGCACGAACAGCGGCCCTTCCCAGACCACCGCGCCGCGGCCGAACGGGGCGGCGAACATCACCTTGTCCCAGGTCCCCTCCATCTGCAGAGCCGGATGCGCGGCGATGCCCATCAGGAACACCGGCTGGCCGGAGCGGCGGGCGATCTGCAGGGCGCCGGGCGCGATCACCTCGTTGGGGCCGCGCGGGCCGTCCGGCGTCACCACCAGCGCCCCGCCGCCCTCGACCCAGGTCACCGCCTCGCGGATCGCCGCCACCGCCTGGCGGGCCTTGGCGCTGTCCCCCTTCTTGGCCGAAGAGATGCGGATCGCCGGAAACCCGGACATGGCCAGCGCCTGGGCGATGAACTCGCCGTCGGCCGAGGGGCTGACGAAGGCCCGCGTGCGCTTGCGCCACCACTGCGGCGCGGTGGCGAGGCACAGCGGAATGCGGCCGTGCCAGAAGAGGGCGATGGCGCCCGAGTCGCCGGCCAGCACCGGCTCGACGCAGGCCACGTTCTCGTGGCGCCAGCGCACCGTGCGCAGCACGATGCGGAGGTAGGTCCCGAGCACCCAGCCCAAGAAGGCCTGGACGCCGTCGCTGCGGAGCAGGTTCTTCAAGCCGCGGTCTCCGCCTCCAGGTCCTGGGTCTTGGCCAGGCGCGCGTAGAGGCCGCGCTTCTTGATCAGGCTCGCGTGGTCGCCGGTCTCGACGATCCGCCCCCGGTCGATGACATAGATGCGGTCGGCCCCGCGCACGGTCGACAGGCGGTGGGCGATCAGGAGGGTCGTGCGCCCGGCCATCAGCCGCTTCAGCGCCGCCTGCACATGGGCCTCGCTCTCGGTGTCGAGGGCGCTGGTCGCTTCGTCGAGCAGCAGGATGGGGGCGTCCTTCAGGAACGCCCGGGCGATGGCGATCCGCTGACGCTGTCCGCCCGACAGGCGCGCGCCGGCCTCGCCCACCGCCGTGTCGTAGCCGTTCGGCAGGGCGCTGATGAAGTCGTGCGCCGCCGCCGCCTTGGCCGCCCGCTCGATGTCCTCGAGGCTGGCGTCCGGCCGCGCATAGGCGATGTTGGCCCGGATGGTGTCGTCGAACAGGAAGGGCTCCTGGGTGACGAGGGCGATCTGGTCGCGCAGCGAGGCGAGGGTCACCTCGCGCAGGTCCGCCCCGTCCACCGTCACCCGGCCCTCGGTCGGGTCGTAGAAGCGCGGGATCAGGTTGAGGATGGTGGTCTTGCCGCCGCCGGAGGGGCCGACCAGGGCCACGGTCTCGCCGGGTCGGGCCTCGAAGTCGATGTCGGCCAGCGCCGGCGGGCCGTCGCCGCCATAGGAGAAGCCGACATGCTCGAAGCGGATCGCGCCCCGGGCCGCCGGCAGGGTGCGGGCGCCGGCCTGCTCGCGCACCTCCGGCTCGACGTCCAGCGCCTTGAACAGGCGCCGCGCCGCCGTCAGACCCTCGGCGAACACGGTCTGCAGGTTGGCCACCTGGCGCAGCGACTGGCTGGCCATCAGCATGCCCGCCACGAAGGCGTTGAAGCCGCCGGCGGTCATGTGGCCGCCGTGCAGGGCGCGCAGGCCGACGTAGGCGATGACGCCCGCCGTGATCCAGGTGGTGAAGAGCTCGGTGGAGGGGGTGGCGAAGGCGCGGGCGTTCGCGCCCCGCACCAGGTGCTTCTCGCGGCGGCGGATCACCTCGCCCACCCGCTTCTCCTCGAACGCCTCGCGGTTCTCGATCTTCACCACGCGGATACCGTCCAGGCTCTCCATGATGGCGGTGGAGAGGGCCGAGGTCTCGGCCATGGCCCCCTTGGCCGCCTTGGTGGTCCGCTTGGAGAAGCGCCGCATGATCGCGCTGGCGACCGGCGCGCCGGCCAGGATGGCGAGCGTCAGCGGCCAGTCGATGCTGACCATCACCCACACCGCCCCGATCACCGTCAGCAGGTTCTGGGTGTAGTTGATGAGGCCCGAGGTCGCCGCCTCGCGCGTCAGGCCCGCGTCGTAGAGCACCGAGGCCACATAGGTCCCGGAGTGCTGGGTCTTCAGATGCGACAGGTCGGCCCGCACCAGCTTGCCGAACAGCTGTAGCTGGATGTCGGCCACCACGCCGTTGCCGATGCGGTTGACCAGGGTCGCCTGGATCACCTGGAACAGGGCCCGCACGGCGGCCAGGCCGGCGATCGTCAGCGGGATCATCACCGCCGCGCCGGGCTTGTGCAGCACCAAGAGGTCGTCGGTGGCGGGCCTGAGGATCTGGACGAGGCGGGCGTTCAGGGCGGCGACGCCGACCGCCGCCAGCATGGCCACGATCCAGCCCTTCCAGCGCGGAGCCATGTAGATGCGCGCGACCCGCGCCACCAGGACGCGGGCGGGCAGCTCCGGCGGGGCGCTCTCGCTCATGAGCCCTGAGGTCGGCTGAAGCGCCCCGTAAGTCAACCGTGCGAGCCGTCGCGGCCGATCACCGCGCCGCTTCCTAATGGCGGCCCAACGCCCTAGTTAGGGCCCATGCACGGCGAAACCGTCCCCAACCCCTACGACCTGACGACCTTTGGCGGGCGGGTGAAGACCTATTTCGACTACACCTTCAAGGACCACGCCTTCCTGCGCCTCGGCTTCCAGAACGCCCACTGGATTTCCGACGAGCTGGTGCGCACCAACCAGCCCTGGCCGCATCAGCTGGCCCACTGGAAGCGCCACGGGATCAAGACGGTCATCAACCTGCGCGGCGGTTTCGACGGCAGCTTCTACGCCCTCGAAAAGGAGGCGTGCGCCAAGCTGGGCATCGAGCTGGTCAACTTCACCGTCGCCTCGCGCGAGGTGCCGACCGTCGCCCAGGTCCTGGGCGCCAAGAAGCTCTTCAACCAGATCGCCTACCCGGCTCTCATGCACTGCAAGTCCGGCGCGGACCGCGCCGGCGTCATGAGCGTGCTCTACATGCATTTCCGGCAGGGCCGGACGATCCGCGAGGCCGTCGATCAGCTCGGCTTCCGCTACCTGCACGTGAAGCAGGGCAAGACCGGTGTCCTCGACTACACCTTCGAGCGCTATCTCGACGAGGGCGAGCCCGCCGGCATGTCCTTCCTCGAGTGGGTGCAGAGCCCGGCCTATGACCCCAAGGGGATGAAGGCGACCTTCCAGTCCCAGATGTGGGGCTCGGTGCTCACCGAGAAACTGCTGCGCCGGGAATAAATTCGCTAAGTGCTGATTCCGACAGACTCGCCTCTGGCGCGCATGCAATCATGCGCTGCATGGAGGACGGGGCGCTGACCATCACGACGGAAGACGTCTACACCCTGCTCGGGGTGCGCCGCGACGGCATCGCCACGGTGGTCGACCTGGTGGCCGACGGCGCGCCGTCCGCGCGCCTGCGCGCCGAGGCCATGCTCCGTGAACACGCCAGCTGCGAGGCCGTCGAGGTCTGGCGCGACGGCGGCCTGGTCGAGAAGATCCAGCGCAGCAGCGCGCCGGCGGTCTGACCCTCTACCAACCGCCGCTTCAGGCCTCGGCTCAGTCCTCGTGGTCGTCCGCGCCCAGGCCCGGGTCGAGCAGGCGGTGCGCATGGATGATGAAGTAGCGCATCAGGGCGTTGTCCACCGTCTCCTGCGCCTTGGAGCGCCAGGCGCCGAGCGCCTCGCGATAGCTCGGATAGGCGCCCACCAGGTCGACCTTGCCGAGGTCCCGGAATTCGGGCGGACCGTCCAGGGTCTTCATCTCTCCGCCGATCACGAGGTGGAGCAGCTGCTTGTCGGACATGGCGGCCTTCGTATCGTTTGCAACCAGATTTGCGCGCCCCGATAGGCTGACGCGGCGGCAGGATCAATGCCCGGCGTTGAGAAACCGTGTCAGAGACCGGCGATCGCCAGGGAATCCACCAGCAGGGACGGCGAGTTGGTGGCGCCGCGGATCTCCAAGTCCGACCCGGGGATCAGCCGCGCGTAGATGTCGATCAGGTTGCCGGCCACGGTGATCTCGGTCACCGGATAGGCGAGTTCGCCGTCCTCGAACCAGAAGCCGGCGCAGCCCACCGACCAGTCGCCTGTGTTCCCGTTCAGCGACGGCCCGAACATGTTGGTGACGAGGAGGCCGCTCTTGGCCTCGCGGATCAGCTCGGCCTGGCTCTTGTCGCCCGGCAGTACGGTGAGGTTCGACGGGCCCACGCCGGGCGGGCCGGCGAGGCCGCGCGAGGCGTGGCCCGTGCTGGTCAGGCCGAGCTGCCGGGCCGAGGAGGCGTTCAGCAGCCACGTGGTCAGCACACCGCGGTCGATCAGGTTGCGCTTCTGGTTGGCGACGCCCTCGTCGTCGAACGGCGCCGAGCCCAGGCCGCGCGGGCGGTGCGGGTCGTCGGTGATCGTCACGTGCTCGCCGAAGATCTTCTCGCCCAGCTTGTCCTTCAGGAAGGAGGTGCCGCGGGCGATCGAGGGGCCGGAGATGGCGCCGATCATCGGCCCGATCAGTGAGGCGGCCAGCCGGTTCTCGAAGATCACGGGCGCGGTGGTCGAGGCGATCTTGCGCGCCCCCAGCCGCTGGGCGGCGCGGCGGCCGGCCTCGGCGCCGATGCTCTCGGGCGAAGGCAGGTCCGACTGCCAGCGGGTCGAGCGGCCGTCGTAGCCGATCTCCATGCCGTTCTCGTCGCCGGCGATGGCCGTGGCCCCGAGCGAGAAGCCGGAGGCGCGGTGCACGCCCGCGAAGCCGCCGCTCGTCACCATCGCCCACTGCGAGGCCGACCAGGAGCCGGACGCCCCGTCGGTGTTGGTCACCCGCTCGACGGCCCGCGCCGCTTCCTCGGCCGCCCGGGCGCGATCCTCAAGCGTCTCCGGCGAGGGCTCGCTGGCGTCGAACAGGTCGAGGTCGGGGAGGTCGCCCCTGGCCAGCAGGGCCGGGTCGGCGAGGCCCGCATAGGGATCCTCCGGCGCGAGCCTGGCCATGGCCACGGCCCGCTCGACCAGCTTGGCGCGGGCCTCGGCGCTGATGTCGGAGCCGGAGACCGTCGCCTGACGCTTGCCGACGAAGACGCGAAGGCCGAGGTCGCGCGCTTCCTCGCGCTCCACTTCCTCCAGCTCTCCGAGCCGCACGGTGATGGAAAGGGCGCGGCGCTCGGCGCCGACCGCCTCGGCCGCATCGGCGCCGGCCTTCAAGGCGGCCTGCACCACCTCGTTCAACAGGTCCTGATTCATCCCCGCCATATGGCCGCCCGGCGCCCCTGCGGCAAGCAAGACCCGCGCTCCGGATGCGCCTTCAGGGGACGGCGTAGAAGATCAGGGCCACCGCCGCGACGAGGTAGGCGAGCCAGGTCGCCAGCATTCCCGCCGCGCGCGGGAGCGAGGCGCCGCCGCTGCGCGACAGCCCCACCGCGTGCGCCGCCCGCCCGAGGAAGAGGACGAGGCCCGTCGCGTGCACCAGCGCCGCGGGCGCCCCGGCCATGGCCAGCAGCCCCAGCGCCACCAGCGCCGCCGGCACATATTCCGCCGCGTTCGCAAAGGCGCGGATGGCATGGTGGAGGTCGGCGAACTCGCCATGGCCCAGGGCGACGCCGTGCCGCCGGCGAAGGCGTACGACCCTCACCGACAGCACCAGCATCAACAGCAGGCTCAGGCCGGCCCAGAGGGCGGCGGCGTGGGCGGCGGCCGGGGCGGCGGGAACGACCTCCATCGCGCGCCCGCCTCAGTTCGGTTGGTCGGCGTAGGCCTTGACCAGGCGGTAGAGGAACTCGCGGCCTTCCATCAGCGACTTCACCCGGATCCGCTCGTTCAGCCCGTGGATGCGGCCGAGGTCCGGATCGATGAACAGGCCAGAGACGCCGAAGGCCGGGATGCCGACCGCGTTCAGGAAGGTGGCGTCGGTCGCGCCCGGCTGCAGGATCGGCACCACCGGCACGCCGGGCCACATGGCCTGGGAGATCTTCTCGATCGGCCCTAGCACCTTGGGCGTCATCGGCGGGGCGGCGGCGGCCGGGAAGCCGCCCTCGGGCGTCGAGATCTTCACCGCCGGGTCGGCGACGATCTTCACCAGGGTGTCGTGGACCTGGGCGATCGGCTCGCCCGGGAAGACGCGGCAATTGATGTTGGCCCGCGCTCGCTGCGGCAGGGCGTTCGGCGCATGGCCGGCGTCCAGCATGGTGGCCACGCAGGTGGTGCGCAGCATGGCGTGCAGGCTCGGGTCCTTCGACAGGAGGGCGTTGGCCTTGTCGTCGGCCGGGTTGGCGGCGATGGCGTTCATCGCCGCGCCCTTCTCGCCGCCGACCACCTTCGACATGCGCGTCAGGTAGGCCCGGCTGGCGTCGTTGATCTGCACCGGGAACTCATAGGCGGCCACGGCGTCCAGCGCCTTGGCCAGGTGATAGATCGCGTTGTCCGGCATCGGCCGCGAGGAGTGGCCGCCCGGGTTGGTCACCTCGAAGGTGAAGTTCACCGGCATCTTCTCGGCCGCCAGGATGGTGTGCGACACCGGCTTGCCGGCCGCGTCCAGCTCCCCGCCCGCGCCCTCGTTCAGGGCGATGCCGGCGTCGATCAGGGCGCGGTTGTGGGCCGTCAGCCACTCGGCGCCGTCGACGAAGCCGCCGCCTTCCTCGCCGCAGGTCAGGGCCATCTTGATGGTCCGCCGCGGCTTGTAGCCTTCCTGCTTGTAGCGGATCAGGTTGTCGGTCCAGATCGCCGCCTGGGCTTTGTCGTCGAAGGCGCCGCGGCCGTAGAAGTAGCCGTCCTCCTCCACCAGGGTGAACGGATCGCGCGTCCAGTCCTCGCGCTTGGCGGCGACCACGTCGATGTGGGCCAGCATCAGCACGGCCTTGGCCTTGGGATCGCGGCCCGGATAGATGGCCACCAGGTTGCCGTCCTTCGGCTTCCCGTCGGGAACGATGATGTGCAGGTCGCTGTCGGGGAAGCCGGCCGCCTTCAGCCGCGCGGCCATGCGCTCGGCGGCGAGGGTGCAGCTGCCGTCCGGATAGGCCGACTTGGTCTCGACCAGCTCCTTGTAGAGGCTGCGGAACTGCGCCTCGCCGCTGGCGGCGGGGGCGACCTTGGCCGGCTGCGCTCCGGCGGCCGACGAGACGAGAACGGCGGCGGCGGCCGCGGCGACGACTTTGATCATGAATGCCCCTCCAACTGGAGCGGCACTATTCCACCGGCTTGCCGTCTCCGGGAAGCCCCAGCCGCGACCATTTCTCCGTCACCGCCTCGATCACCTGCGCGTCCATGAACAGCTTCTCGCCCCATTCGCGCTTGGTCTCGGGCGGCCATTTGTTGGTGGCGTCGAGGCCGATCTTCGAGCCCAGGCCGCTCTCCGGCGAGGCGAAGTCCAGGTAGTCGATGGGGGTGTTCTCGATGACCGTGATGTCGCGCGCCGGGTCCATCCGCGTGGAGATGGCCCACATCACGTCCTTCCAGTCGCGGGCGTTGACCTCGTCGTCCACGACGATCACCCACTTGGTGTACATGAACTGGCGAAGGTAGCTCCAGACGCCCATCATCACGCGCTTGGCGTGGCCGGGGTAGGCCTTCTTCATCGACACCACGGCGATCCGGTAGGAGCAGCCCTCCGGCGGCAGCCAGAAGTCGACGATCTCCGGGAACTGCTGGCGGATCAGCGGGATGAACACCTCGTTCAGCGCTTCGCCCAGCACGGATGGCTCGTCCGGCGGCCGGCCGGTGAAGGTCGTCAGGTAGATCGGGTCCTTGCGCATGGTGATGGCGCTGACCTGGAACACCGGGAAGCGCTCCACCGAATTGTAGTAGCCGGTGTGGTCGCCGTAGGGCCCCTCGTCCTCGTACTCGTCCAGCAGCACGTGGCCCTCGAGCACGATCTCGGCGTTGGCCGGCACCATCAGCGGCACCGTCTTGGCCGGGACCAGCTCCACCTTGGCCCCGCGCATCAGCCCGGCGAACTGGTATTCGGAGAGCGTGTCCGGCACCGGCGTCACCGCCGCCAGGATGGTCCCCGGATCGGCCCCGATCACCGCGCAGGCGGGCAGGGGCTCGCGCTTGCCGGCCTTCTTCCAGCGCTGGTGATGCTGCGCCCCGCCGCGGTGCGCCAGCCAGCGCATGATGGTGCGGTCCTTGCCCAGCACCTGCATCCGGTAGATGCCGAGGTTGTAGTCGTCCTCGCGATCCTCGCTAGGCCCCTTGGTCACCACCAGCGGCCAGGTGATCAGCGGCGCCGGCTCGCCCGGCCAGCAGGTCTGGATCGGCAGCTTGGCGAGATCGATATCCTCGCCCTTCAGCACCACCTCCTGCACCGGCGCCTTCTTCACCACCTGCGGGCGCATGGACATCACCGTCTTGGCCAGCGGCAGCATGTCCCAGGCGTCCTTCAAGCCGCGCGGCGGCTCGGGATTGCGCAGGAAGGCCAGAAGTTCGCCGACCTCGCGCAGGTCGCCGGCGGTCGCCCGTTCGCGCCCCTCCAGGGTGACGCCCATGGCGACCCGCTTGACCGTCCCGAACAGATTCACGAGGGCCGGCATGGACGAGATCTCGCCGTCCGCCCGGATCGGCTTCTCGAACAGCACCGCCGGGCCGCCGGTCGCCAAGAGGCGCCGCTGGATCTCGGTCATCTCCAGGACGCTCGACACCGGCTCGGCGACGCGCACCAGCTCGCCCGCCGCTTCCAGGCGCTGCATGAATTCCCGCAAGGACCGGTAGGCCATCACCCCTCCATTCGCGGGGCGGAAGCTAGGGCCACGCCGCCCGCCGGTCTACACTCAGCGCATGAAGCGCATCGACCTCGACGACCTGCCGCCCAAGCTCGCCGCCCTGCTGACCGCTGTGGAGGAGGGCGAGGAGGTGCTGCTCGTCCAGGACGGCGCGGTGGTCGGCCGCCTGACGGGCGCCGCCGCCCCCGCCCAGCCGCCGGAGCCGGAGGCCGCCGTCGATCCGGAGACCCGCGCCAAGGAGGTCTTCGAGCTCTTCCGCTCCTCGATCGAGGACGAGTTCTAGCCGGCCCCCTTGCCGCCCAGCACCTCGTCAGTGACCTCGTCCACCTGGTGCAGTAGGAAGACCACCCGGCCGAAGCCGTCGGTCAGCGGTGTGTTCAGCGGCCGCCAGTAGCGCTCGACGAACCGGCCGTCGCCGTCGCGGACGTCGTAGCGCTGGACCTCCATGGCGTGCGGCCGTCCGCTCTCGGCCGCCTTTTTCAGCGAGGCGTAGAGGTGGCTCACCCCGTCGGCGATGGGATCGTCGGGGTTGTCGGGGAACAGCAGGAACAGCGGCTGGCCGATCAGCGCCTTGCGGTCCAGGCCGCACACCGCCTCATAGGGCGCGTTGACCTCGGCGATCGGTAGGCCGGGCTGGGGGTCGATGAGCAGCGAGGGCCGGGACGAGGGCGCGATCTCCGCGCGGAACCTCGCCAGGGCTTCCTTCCGCGCCGCTTCGTCGGGCGCGAGGGCGCCGGCCGGCTGCAGCTGCACTCCGCTCATCGCGGTGTTGACCAGCGCCAGCTCCCGTTCCGCCCCGGCCAGCATCGCCGTCAGGCGCCGGCGGTCGGCCTCGTCGCTGGCTTCGGCGAGCCGTTGGCGGAAGCGTTCGATGTTCTGCTGGAGGATGAACCTCTGCACGCCTCACTCAGGCGGCCATCGAGAGCCGGATCCGGGTCCCGAAACGACCGCCCCCCGATCTGAACCATCATAAGATATCATACGCCTCCTGCGTGTAGAGCGCCGTCTCATACCCGAAATGGGGAGATCGGCGGCTCCGGCCCGCTCGCCGCGGGGCTCCGCGGACGCTGAAACGGCGGGCGCCGGCGCCCGATTTGTGGGCGGAAGCGCGCCGCCTGCCGCGTCCCGCGCCGATTGACCCTTCGGCCCGGAGCCGGGCGGCGCTTAGTCGCCGGGCATGCGCGTCCTCGTCGTCGACCCCGATCCGGCCCGGGCCGCCCTGGTGGCGGAGGGCCTCGCCGGCGTGCAGCCGCTGGAGGTCCGCCACGCCGCCCTGTTCGACCGCGCCGAGGCCGCCGCCTTCGCGCCCGATGTCATCGTCGTCGCCTCCGACAGCCCCGACCGCGACACCATCGAGAGCTTGCGCGAGTCCACCGCCGCCAGTCCGCGGCCGGTGGTGATGTTCGTCGACCGCTCCGAGCCGGGCCTCGCGGAGGAGGCGGTGCGCGCCGGCGTCTCGGCCTATGTGGTCGACGGCCTGGCCGCCAACCGCGTCCGCGCGGTCCTCGAGGTGGCCATGAGCCGCTTCCAGCTGATGAGCCAGCTTCGCCAGGACCTCGAGAAAGCCAAGGCCGACCTCGCCTCGCGCAAGACGGTCGAGCGCGCCAAGGCCCTCCTCATGAAGGAGCGCGGGCTCGAGGAGGACCAGGCCTATCGGCTGCTGCGCAAGCTCTCCATGGACACCGGCCGCCCGCTCGGCGCCGTGGCCGCCGACCTGCTGGCCTTCGCCGGCGTGCTGAAGGGGAACGAGCCATGAGCGGTCGGCTGCGCCTGGGGTTCATCGCCCTCAACGACGCCTCGATCCTGGTGGTGGCCCAGGAGAAGGGCTTCTTCGCCGCCGAGGGCCTTCGGATCGAGCTGAGCCGCGAGGCCTCCTGGGCGACGGTGCGGGACAAGATCGCGTATGGCGCCCTCGACGGCGCCCACATGCTCCAGCCGCTCGCCCTGGCCATGACCCTGGGCGTCGCCGGCGACCGGCCCGTGCCGCTCGTCGCGCCCTTCGCCATGAACCTCAACGGCCCGGCCATCACCATGGCCCAGCGCCTGGCCGCCGCCGTCGGTCCCGGCCCCGGCGCCGAGGGCCTGGCCCGCCTGATCGCCCGCCGCCGCCAGGAGGGGGCGAGCCCGATCACCTTCGCCGTGGTCTTTCCCTACTCGGTGCACAACTACCTGCTGCGCGACTGGCTGGCCCGGGCCGGGGTCGACCCGGACCGGGACGTGCGCCTGACCATCGCCCCGCCGCCGCGCATGACCGGCCTCCTCGTCGACGGCGTCGTCGAGGGCTTCTGCGTCACCGAGCCCTGGGACACCGCTGCGGTGGAGGCGGGCGCCGGCGTCATCCTCGCCCGCGGCGCGGACCTGTGGCCCCGCACGCCCGACAAGGTGTTCGCGGTGACGCAAGGCTGGGCCGAGGAAAATCCCGAAGTGCTCCAGGCCCTGCTGCGCGCGCTCCTCAAGGCCGCCGCCTGGGCGGGGGCGTCTGCCAACCGCACCGAGCTCGCGGCCCTGCTGGCCCAGCCGCACTACGTCGGCGCCCCGGCCGCGGTGATCGAGCGCTCCCTCGCCGGCATGGTGTTCCACGGCGGCGACGCGAACGCGCCGTTGCCGGTCCGGGCCGGCTGGCTGCTCGCCCAGATGATGCGCTGGGGTCACCTGCCGCCCGACGTCGACATCCCCGCCGTCGCCGCCGCGGTCTGCCGGCTCGACCTCTTCACCGCCGCGGCCGGGACGCTCGGACCCGTCCCGCCGATGCCGGAGTGGCTCGACGGCTACGGCGAGGACGGCCACTTCCGCCTGCGCGACGCCCGCGCCTACGCCGCCCACGCGCCGATGAGCCGCCTCATCAAGGCCTGAGCCGTGCGCGCCGCCCGTTTTCTGACCATCGCCTGAGCGCGGGCGCCGTCTTTTTGCGCTGCAGCATGGAAGTTCCACGGCCAGGCTTTCCCGTCGCGTGACCGGTCGCCATCGCCGCGGTTCTCATCGTGGCAAGCCCTGGCAACGGCGTCGCGGCTTCTTCGGAACGGCTCGAGGACGAGCTCTCCATCCCTCCCGGCGACGCCGCCGCTCACCGCATCCTGCACGGGGCTTCTCACGATGCTGAGCCGTTCGTTCTTCAAGGCCGGCCATACGCCGACCCTCTTCGCCGCCTTCCTCTACTTCGACCTCTCCTTCATGGTCTGGGTGCTGCTCGGCCCGCTCGGCGTGGCCATCGCCAAGACCTTTCACCTGAACCCCGCCGAGAAGGGTTTCATGGTCGCCGTGCCGGTGCTGGCGGGCGCCGTCCTGCGCCTCGTCGCCGGCGTCATGGTCGACCACATCGGGCCCAAGAAGACCGGGATCATCGGCCAGCTCGTCGTCATGGCCGGCCTGCTCGCCGCCTGGCGCCTCGGCGTCAACAGCTATCATCAGGTGCTGGCCCTGGGCGTCATCCTCGGCGTCGCCGGCGCCTCCTTCGCCGTCGCCCTGCCGCTCGCCTCGCGCTGGTATCCTCCCGAGCACCAGGGCCTGGCCCTCGGCATCGCCGGCGCCGGCAACTCGGGCACCGCGCTCGCCGCCCTGTTCGCCCCCTCGCTCGCCCAGACCTACGGCTGGACCAACGTGATCGGCCTGGCCGCCGCCCCGCTCGCCGTCGCTTTCCTGGTCTATGTCATCTTCGCCAAGGACGCGCCGAACAGGCCCGCGCCCAAGCGCCTCGCCGAATACCTGGACGTGCTGAAGACCCGCGACGCCTGGTGGCTGATGGCCCTCTACGGCGTCACCTTCGGCGGCTTCGTCGGCCTGTCGTCCTCGCTGACGATCTACTTCAACGCCGAGTACGCCCTGCCGGCCGTCACCGCCGGCTTCTTCACCGCCGCCTGCGTCTTCGCCGGCTCCTTCATCCGGCCGGTGGGCGGGGCCCTCGCCGACCGCTTCGGCGGGGTGCGAACGCTCTCGGTGGTCTATGTCCTGGCCGCCCTCGGCCTGGCGGTGGCCAGCTTCCAGCTCCCCAGCGCCTGGGTGGCCCTGGCCGTGCTGATGTTCTCGATGATGGCGCTCGGCGCCGGCAACGGGGCGGTGTTCCAGCTCGCCCCCCAGCGCTTCGGCAAGGAGATCGGCGTCGTCACCGGCGTCGTCGGCATGACCGGCGGCGCCGGCGGCTTCTACCTCGCCTCCAGCCTCGGCTGGGCCAAGCAGGTCACCGGCTCCTACCAGGGCGGCCTCCTGGCCTTCGCGGGCCTGGCGCTCCTCGCCCTCGTCGGCCTCACCGGGGTCAAGGCCCGCTGGCGGCGGACCTGGCCCGAGCTCAGCCCCGCCGCCGGCGCGGCGCTGCGCCTCTGACCAGGTCCCAAGGGAGTGAAGCGTATGACCAAGGAACGTCTGGTCGTCATCGGCAACGGCATGGCCGGCTGCCGGGCGGTGCAGGAAGTGCTGAAGCGCGACCCCGACCGCTACGAGATCACCATCTTCGGCGCCGAGCCGCGGGTGAACTACGACCGCATCATGCTGTCGCCGGTGCTGGCGGGGGAGAAGACCTTCGCCGACATCGTCATCAACGACGAGGCCTGGTACCGCGACAACGGCATCGTCCTGCACGCCGGCGCGCCCGTGGAGAGCATCGACCGCGCCGAGCGGCTGGTGCGGGCCGCCGGCGGCCTCGAGGCGGGCTACGACCGGCTGATCCTCGCCACCGGCGCCGATCCCATCCGACTGCCTCTGCCGGGGGCTGACCTCGCCGGCGTCGTCACCTTCCGCGACCTCGACGACGTGGAGGCCATGACCGCCGCCGCCAAGCCGGGCGCGAAGGTGGTGGTGATCGGCGGCGGCCTCCTGGGCATCGAGGCGGCCTACGGCCTCGCCCGTCGCGGCATGCACGCCACCGTCGTCCACCTGATGGACGTCCTGATGGAGCGCCAGCTCGACGCCTCCGCCGGCTTCCTGCTCACCGAGGCCCTGGCCGAGCGCGGCGTCGAGACGGTGCTGGGCGCCCAATCCGAGGAGATCGTGGGGGAGGGCGGCCAGGTCACCGGACTCAGGCTCAAGGACGGCCGTGTCCTGCCCTGCGACCTACTGGTCATGTCGGTAGGCATCCGCCCCAACACCGGGATCGCCAGGGCCGCCCGCCTGGAGGTGAACCGCGGGGTCGTCGTCGACGACGCGCTTCGCACCTCCGATCCGGCGATCTTCGCGGTCGGCGAATGCGTCGAGCACCGCGGCCAGTGCTACGGCCTGGTGGCCCCGATCTGGGAGATGTGCCGCACCCTCGCCGAGGCCCTGACCGGCGGGGCCGGCGCCTACGAGGGCTCGGTGCTCTCCACCCGCCTGAAGGTCAGCGGCGTCGACGTCTTCTCGGCCGGCGAGTTCGCCGGCGGCGGCGATTGTGAGGACATCGTGTTCCGCGACGCCGGGCGCGGGGTCTACAAGCGCATCGTCCTGCGCGAGGGCAAGGTCGCCGGGGCCGTGCTGTTCGGCGACGCCGCCGACGGCGCCTGGTACTTCGACCTGATGCGCTCGGGCGCATCCGTCGGCGACATCCGCGAGACCCTGGTGTTCGGCCAGGCCGCCACGGAGGGCCTTCGGGGGCTGGACCCTAGCGCCGCCGTTGCGGCCATGGCGGACGACGCCGAGGTGTGCGGCTGCAACGGCGTCTGCAAGGGAACGATCACCAGCGCCATCGCCGGGGAGGGCCTGGCGACCCTCGAGGCGGTCCGCGCCGTCACCAAGGCCTCGGCCTCCTGCGGCTCCTGCACCCCGCTGGTCGAGAAGATCCTCGCCGCCCAGCTCGGCGACGCTTTCCAGGTCCAGGCCGGGCCCAAGCCGGTCTGCGGCTGCACCCATCGCGGCCATGGCGAGGTCAGGAAGCGTATTCTCGCCGAGGGGCTGAAGTCGATCCCGGCGGTAATGCAGGCGCTCGAATGGACCACGCCGGACGGCTGCGCCACCTGCCGTCCGGCGCTCAACTACTACCTGGTCTGCGCCTGGCCCGGCGAATACCGCGACGACAAGCAGTCGCGGTTCATCAACGAGCGCGTCCACGCCAACATCCAGAAGGACGGCACCTACTCGGTGGTGCCGCGCATGTGGGGCGGCGTGACCTCCGCCGCCGAGCTGCGCGCCATCGCCGACGTGGTCGAGAAGTTCGCCATCCCCACCGTCAAGGTGACCGGCGGCCAGCGCGTCGACCTGCTGGGCGTCAAGAAGGAGGACCTGCCCGCCGTCTGGGCCGACCTCAACCGCGCCGGCATGGTCTCCGGCCACGCCTACGGCAAGGCGCTGCGCACGGTGAAGACCTGCGTCGGCTCGGAGTGGTGCCGCTTCGGGACCCAGGACTCCACCGGCCTCGGGGTGCGGCTGGAGAAGGTCATGTGGGGCGCCTGGACGCCGGCCAAGCTCAAGCTCGGCGTCTCCGGCTGCCCGCGCAACTGCGCCGAGGCGACCTGCAAGGACATCGGCGTGGTCTGCGTCGATAGCGGCTTCGAGATCCACATCGGCGGCGCCGCCGGCCTGGAGGTGAAGAAGACCGAGCTGCTCACGAAGGTCGCCAGCGAGGACGAGGCGGTCTGGGCCATCTGCGCCATCGTCCAGCTCTATCGCGAGGACGCCTGGTACCTGGAGCGGATCTGGAAGTGGATGGCCCGCGTCGGCCTCGATGCGATCCGCGCCGAGATCGAGGACCCGGACCGCCGCCGCGCCCTCTACGACCGCTTCGCCTACGCCCAGCGCTTCGCCCGCATCGACCCCTGGGCCGAGCGCGTCGCCGGCCGCGACGCCCACGAGTTCAACCCGCTCACCCGCCGCATGGAGTTCGCCCCGGCATGAACGCGCACGTGAAGGAAGAGACGATCTGGATCGACGTCGGCGCCGTCACCGACGTGCCGCTGCGCGGCGCCCGCCGCGTGCCCACCCCGCGCGGCGCGGTGGCCGTGTTCCGCACCGGCGATGGCCGCGTCTTCGCCCTCAAGGACGCCTGCCCCCACAAGGGCGGTCCGCTCAGCCAGGGCATCGTCCACGGCCACGCCGTGGCCTGCCCGCTGCACAACTGGTCCATCGACCTTGCCACCGGCGAGCCGCTCGGCGCCGACCGCGGCAAGGGCTGCAGCCCCACCGTGCCCCTTCGCATCGAGGACGGCCGGATCCTGCTGGGGCAGGTGTGACCCGCACCACCTGCCCCTACTGCGGCGTCGGCTGCGGGATCGCGGCGCAGGCGGACGGCCGCGCCCTGACGTTGCAGGGCGATCCGGCGCACCCGGCCAACGCCGGCCGGCTGTGCTCCAAGGGCGGGGCCCTGGCCTCGACCGTCGGCCTCGAGGGCCGGCTGCTGCACCCGATGATCGGCGACCGCCGCGCCGCCTGGCGCGACGCCACGGCCCTCGTCGCCCGGCGGTTCAGGGAGACCATCGCCCGCCACGGCCCGGACTCGGTCGCCTTCTACGTCTCGGGCCAGCTCCTCACCGAGGACTATTACGCCGCCAACAAGCTGATGAAGGGCTTCATCGGCTCGGCCAACATCGACACCAACTCGCGCCTCTGCATGGCCTCGGCGGTGGTCGCCCACAAGCTCGCCTTCGGGGCCGACCTCGTCCCCGGCTGCTACGAGGACCTCGACCTCGCCGACCTCGTGGTCTTCAGCGGCCACAACGCCGCCTGGACGCACCCGGTGCTCTTCCGCCGCATGGAGGCCGCCCGCCAGCGCGGCCAGCGCCACGTGGTCGTCGACCCGCGCCGCACCGACACCGCCGAGGGCGCCGACCTGCACCTCGCGCTGAAGCCGCAGACCGACGTGCGCCTGTGGAACGGCCTGCTCGCCGACCTCCTGCGCCGCGGCGCCGTCGACCGCGCCTATGTCGCCGCCCACGTCGCCGGCTTCGCCGAGGTGGAGGCCGGGCTCGCCGGCGATGACCAGTCGGTCCACGCCGTGGCCCGCGACTGCGGCCTCGACCCCGCCGAACTGGAGACCTTCTTCCGCCTGTTCGCCGACACGCCGAAGACCGTCACCCTCTTCTCCATGGGCGCCAACCAGTCGGCGCAGGGCGTCGCCAAGGGCCTGGCCATCCTCAACGCCCACCTGGCCACGGGGCGCATCGGCAAGCCCGGCGCCTGCCCCTTCTCGATCACCGGCCAGCCCAACGCCATGGGCGGGCGCGAGGTCGGGGGCCTCGCCACCACCCTCGCCGCCCACATGGACTTCGACCCGGCCTCCCGCGCCCGGCTCCAGCGCTTCTGGGGCGCGCCGGTCATGGCCGAGGCGCCGGGCCTCAAGGCCGTGGAGATGTTCGAGGCGGTCCGCGCCGGCCGCATCAGGGCGCTTTGGGTCATGGCCACCAATCCCGCCGTCAGCCTGCCGGAGGCCGGCAAGGTGCGCGAGGCGCTGGCCGCCTGTCCCTTCGTCGTCGTCTCCGAGGTCATGGCCGAGACCGACACCGCCGCCTTCGCCCACGTCCGCCTGCCGGCCCTGGCCTGGGGCGAGAAGGACGGCACGGTCACCAACTCCGAGCGCCGGATCTCCCGCCAGCGGCCGCTGATGGCGGCGCCCGGCGAGGCGCGCGCCGACTGGCGCATCGTCGCCGACGTCGCCGAGGCCATGGGCTACGGCGAGGCCTTCGCCTGGCGCAGCCCCGCCCAGGTCTTCCGCGAATACGCCCGCCTCACGGCCTACGAGAACCAGGGCCGGTTCCTGAACCTCAGCCCGCTCGCCGCCCTGACGCCCGACGCCTATGACGCGCTGGAGCCGGTCCAGTGGCCGGTCACGCCAGCCGGCGGAACGGCGCGCCTCTTCGCCGACGGCCGCTTCCAGACCCCCGACGGCCGCGCCCACATGCATGCCCTCGAGGCCCACGGTCCGGCCGAGGCGACGGACCCGGCCTATCCCCTGAGCCTCAACACCGGCCGAATCCGCGACCAGTGGCACACCATGACCCGCACCGGCCTTGCGCCGGAGCTCTGCCGCCACGCGCCCGAGCCCTTCGTCGAGATCCATCCCGACGACGCCGCGCCCCTGGCGATCACCGATGGGCGCCTGACCCGGGTCCAGACCCGCGCCGGCGAGGCCGTGGTGACAGCCCGCCTGACCGACCGCCAGCGTCGCGGCTCGATCTTCCTGCCCATGCACTGGGCCGCCGCCTACGCGCCAGCGGGTCAGGCGAATCCGCTGGTCGCCGCCCGCACCGACCCGCGCTCCGGCCAGCCGGAGTTCAAGCACACCCCCGCTCGCGTGCGGCCCTACCGCGAGACCTGGCGCGGCTTCTTCATCGCCCGCGAGGCCTGGAGCCTGCCGGCTGGCCTCGACCTCGTCTGGCGGCGCATCCCGCAGGCCGGCTGCCAGCTCCACGAGTTCGCCGGCCGCGGGGACGAGGCCGAGCGCGCGGCCCTGCGCCGCGCGCTCGCCCGCGCCGCGTCGGAGGACGTGCTGCGCTATGAGGATCCGGCCGCCGGCGCCGTGCGCGAGGCCTGGCTCGCCGGCGGTCGGCTGGACCGCGTGCTGTTCACCGCCGGCGCCGGGGCCCTGCCGCCGCGCGACTGGCTGGTCGAGCTGTTCGCCGGCGAAAGCCTCGACGCCGCCGCCCGGGCGGGGCTGCTGATCGGCCGCGCCCCCGGCCGGCCGCTCGACACCAGCCCCGTCGTCTGCGCCTGCCGCAATGTCCGCGCCTCGCGCATCGACGCCGCCCTCGCCGCCGGCTGCGCCGACCTCGAAGCCGTCGCCGAGACCACCACCGCCGGGTCGGTCTGCGGCTCCTGCCGTCCCGAGATCGTCCGCCTCATCGCCGCCCGGACCGTCGCCCATGCCGCCTGAAACTCACCCCGTGCAGCTCGTCGGCGCCGGCCCCGGCGCAGCCGACCTCCTGACGCTCCGCGCCGTGCGCGCCATCGAGAGCGCCCAGGCTCTGCTCTACGACGCCCTGGTCTCGGACGAGATCCTGGCCCTCGCCCCCGCGCACTGCCTGAAGATCCAGACCGGCAAGCGGGCCGGGCGCGCCAGCATGGCCCAGGCGACCATCAACCGGCTGATGCTGCGCCTCGCCCGCGGCGGCCTGCGGGTGGTGCGGCTGAAGGGCGGCGATCCTTCGGTCTTCGGCCGGGCAGGGGAGGAGGCCGACTTCCTCGCCGCCCATGGCGTCGCCTCAGAGGTCGTGCCCGGCGTCACCGCGGCCAGCGCCGCGGCCGCCGAGTTCGGCTTCCCGCTCACCCATCGCGGAGAGGCCCGCCGCCTGATCCTCACCACCGCCCGCCTCGACGGCGGGGCCGACGCCCTCGACTGGCGCGCCGCCGCCGACGCCGAGGCCACGGTCGCCATCTACATGGGCGGCGCTCAGGCGGCCGAGCTCGCCCGCCGCCTGATGGCCGCCGGCCGCGCCGCCGCCACGCCGGTCGTCGTGCTGGAGAGCATCGCCCGCCCCGAGGCGCGGCTGGTCTTCCAGGGCCGGCTCGCCGAGCTCGCCGGCGCCGCGCCGCGGACCGGCGGGGGCCCGGTGCTGGTGGTGGTCGGCGAGGTCGCCACCCGCGCCTGCGGCCACGCTTCGCAGTTGACCCCGGAGCCGATGCGCCCGCTTAGGAAGGCGTGACCCCGGAGCCCACGCCAGACCTTCCCGCCGACCGCCCTCCCGACCGGGCCGCGCTCGGCATCGCCTATCGCATCGCGGCCATGGCCTGCATGGCCTGCCTCTCGGCGCTGGTGAAGTGGACCGGATCGCGCGGCGTCCCGGTCTTCGAGATCGTCTTCTTCCGCAACGCCTTCGCCTTCGTGCCGCTCGGCCTCTACATCTGGCGCACCACCGGCTGGACCGTGATCAAGACCCGCCGCCCGCTGGGCCACCTGACGCGCGCCACCGTCGGCCTCGCCTCCATGGTCTGCGGCTTCTCGGCCGTGCAGCACCTGCCGCTCACCGACAGCGTCGCCTTCCAGTTCGCCTCGCCCCTGTTCATGACCGCCTTTTCGGCCGTGATCCTCTCCGAGCACGTCGGCCGGCATCGCTGGGCCGCGGTGCTGGTCGGCTTCTTGGGCGTGCTCATCATGGTGCGGCCACAGCCCGGCCACATGAACGTCGTCGGCGTCTCCCTGGCGCTGGCCAGCGCCGTCGGCGCGGCGGGCGCGATGGTCGCCATCCGCCAGATCGTCGACACCGAGAAGGGCCCGACGATCGTCTTCTACTTCACCCTCGGCGGGGCGGTGGTCGGCCTCGTCGGCTCGCTGTTCCACTGGGTGACGCCCGATCCGAAGACCCTCGCCTTCCTGATCCTCGCCGGCCTGATCGGCGGCGTCGGCCAGCTCCTCCTGACCCAGGCCCTGACCGTCGCCCCGGTCGGCGTCGTCGCCCCCTTCGACTACAGCCAGCTGATCTGGGCCGCCGGCCTCGGCTACCTCGTCTGGGGCGAGACGCCTCACCCGGCCACCGTCGCCGGCGCCCTCGTGGTCGCCGCCAGCGGCCTCTACATCCTGCACCGCGAGCTCATCCGCTTCCGCCTCGATCAGAAAGCTGTGCGTTGACAGGCGCGGGGTCCGGGCGGACCCTTCCGCCCTGACGTCGGTATTCGACGGAGGGCGTCATGAAGCCCCTCAGCGGCAAGTTCCGGATCGGAAAGCCCCTGATCGGAGCGCTCGCCGGCGCTGCGGCGCCGTTGATCGTGTTCCTGGCCACCCTGTCCATTGCCGGTCCGGGCCGGGCCGCGGTCACCGTGATCGGCGGCGGCCTCGCCCAGACCTGCTCCAAGTCGGCCCTCGCCGGCGCCTCCGACGCCGCCGCCGAGGCGGTCTGCACCACGGCCCTGGAGACCGAGTTCCTCAGCCCGCGCGACCTCGCCGGCACCTATGTGAACCGCGGCGTCATGAAGCTGCGCCGCAAGCTGTTCGCCCCAGCCCTGGCCGACTTCGACCTCGCCGTCCGCGCCAAGCCCGAGCTCGGCGAGATCTACGTCAACCGCGGCGCCGCCCTGATCGGCCAGCGGCGCTACGCCGACGGCCTGGCCGACCTCGACCACGGCCTCTCCCTCGGCGTCGAGGAGCCGGCCAAGGCCTACTACAACCGCGCCCTCGCGCACGAAGGCCTGGACGACGTCAAGGCCGCCTACCTCGACTACCTCAAGGCGGTCGAGCTCGCCCCCGACTGGGATGCGCCCAAGCGCGAGCTGACGCGTTTCCATGTCGCCCGGAAGGAATAGGCCGTCCCTGCAGGTCCCATGCGTCTCCTTGCCGCCGTCTTCGCCACCCTGATCGCCGCGCCGGCGATCGCGCAGCCCTATCCGCCGCCCTACGCCGCGCCCGCCAACCCGCAGCAGGAGTTCGACTGGCGCACCCAGCACGAGATGCTGCGCCAGCAGATGGTCCAGCAGCAGAACCAGCTGATGGCCCTCGAGGCCCAGATGCGCGCCAACCAGGCGCTCGCCGACATCCAGGCGCAGAAGTCGCTCAGCCAGTCCTACCCGCGTGCGGCCCAGCCGCCGCCGCGCGCCGGCGCCGTCTTGCCCAGGATCGACACCTCGAAGCTCGCCTCGATCCCCGACAGCGCCCTGGCCGACTCCAACCGGAAGGTGCTCGACGCCGCCGCCAACCGGCGCTGAGGAGCATCCTTTGAGGGTCCGGCGTTATGCGCTGGCGATAGGCGCACAGGTGAGGATCAGGCCATGGAATGGCGCGGCGGACGCGAGAGCGGAAACATCGAGGATCGTCGTGGCCTGGGTCCGGTGGGCGTCGGCGGCCTGGGGGCCGGCGGCGTGGTCCTGGCCCTCATCGGCTACCTCGTGTTCGGGGTCAGCCCCTCGACCACCCTGAGCGCCCTCGGCGGCTCGGGCGCGGCCCAGCAGCAGGAGGGCCAGCGCGGCACCCCGCAGGACGAGGCCGGCCAGTTCGTCGACGTCGTCGAGACCAATGTCGACGACGTCTGGAGCGGCATCTTCCGCCAGCAGGGCCGGGACTATCAGCCGCCGGCCGGCGTCGTGCTCTACGACCAGGCCACCGGCACCGGCTGCGGCATGGGCCAGTCGGCCATGGGGCCGTTCTATTGTCCCAACGACCGCAAGGTCTATCTCGACCTCTCCTTCTGGCAGGAGCTCTCCGGCCGCTTCGGCGCCCAGGGCGAGGCGGCCCGCGCCTACGTCCTCGCCCACGAGATCGGCCACCACGTCCAGAACCTCCTCGGCCAAGACGAGATGGCCCGCCGCCTGGGCTCCCATGGCGCGGAGAGCGGCTCGGTCCGGCTCGAGCTGCAGGCCGACTGCTACGCCGGCGTCTGGGCCGCCCACGCCTCCCAGGTCTCCGGCGGCAAGGTCGCGCTCGACGCCAAGGACGTCGAGGACGGCCTGCGCGCCGCCGCCGCCGTCGGCGACGACACCCTGCAGAAACAGACGCGCGGCCAGGTCGTGCCCGACAGCTTCACCCACGGCACATCCGAACAGCGCATGCGCTGGTTCCGCGCCGGCGCCGCCTCCGGCGATCCGGCCCGCTGCGACACCTTCGGCGCGGACACGCTCTGATCCGTCGCCGCGGCGGCGTCACATCGCCGGCACGGCCTCCATGCCCAGGCACACCGCCACGCAGCGCCGGGCCAGGAGGTCGCCGGCGTCGAAGAACGGCGCCCGCACGTCCTCCTTGGCGAGCACCAGCGGGACCTCGGTGCAGCCGGCGATGATCGCCTCGGCGCCGTCGGCGATCAGGTCCTTGGCGAAACCCGCCATCTCCGCCGTCGCCGCCGGTCCGCGCTCGCCCGCCTTGATCCGCGACAGCAGGTCCATGAACGCCTGCTGCCGCTCGGGCGCCAGGCTCACCATGCCCATCGCCTGGGCCGCCAGGTATTCGCGGTAGAGCCGCAGGGCGCCCTTCGTCCCCAGCACCCCGACCCGCATCGCGCCCGAGCGCGCCGCCGCGGCCGAGGCGGTCTCGATCATGTCCACCAGCGGCAGGCCCGAGGCCCGGCGGATCAGGTCCGCGTGCGCGTGGGCGGTGTTGCAGGCGATCGCCAGCACCTCGGCCCCGGCCCCGCCGAGCGCCCCGGCCATCTCGGCTAGCACCGGCCCGGCGCCCGATCCTGGCGTGTTGAGGTCGGGGACCTGCGGATTGATGTCGACCAGCACCCGGATGTGGTCCTGCTCGGACTTCGCCGGGGTGTAGGCCTGCAGCCTGGCCAGGAAGTCCAGCGTCGCCGCCGGCCCCATGCCTCCCAGCACGCCCAGCACCAGACCGTTGGCAGCCTCGCTCACGGCGCGGTCCTCCCCATGGCTGCGGCGAAGGGAACGGGTCCCCAGGCGGGGCGATGGCGTGCGCGGCGCATGGCTCCGCCCTAGCACTCAATCGCGGTCCGGCGAACCCTCTCCCCGGCGGCGCAGGAGAGAGGGACGGGAGCGAAGCGGTCCTAGGGCCGCAGCTTCGGCGGCAGGGCCGCCACCTCGGCCGGGCTCAGGGGCACGATGTTGCGCACGATGCAGCGGTTGGTGAAGCCGCCGCCGCCGCCCATGTGCACCCCGATGTCGAGGTCGATCGGCCGGCAGACGTTGTTCGAGCCGGGCGGGTTCTGGATGACGATCGGATCCGACGAGGTCGCGCCGGCCAGGCAACCGCCCTCCATCTCCACGCGATAGACCATGCGGTCGTTGACGTTGAGATAGAGCGTCCGGTCGTCGCCGATCGTGTGGTTGCGGATGTCCCGGGTGAAGAAGCAGGCCGGGACCACGGCCACCGCCGGGGCGGCGTAACCCACCGGCGCCGGGGGCGGCGGGGGAGGCGCGTAGGCGTACTCGTCGGCGCAGGCGGCGAGGGTGGCGGCGCCCCCCAGGGACGCCAGTCCAAGGACGAAGCGAGCAAGGGTCTTCATGGGCATGTCTCCTGCTGGCCCGCTCAACATTACCACGCCCCCGCTTGTTCCGGATTTCAGCAAATCTGGCTGGTCTTGCCGCCGCGTCGGGCGTAGCGTCCGCCGATCCTCGGGGGGCCGCGCGCGAGCGGCTGAGAGGTGGGTGAGCCCACGACCCGTCGAACCTGATCCGGGTCATGCCGGCGAAGGGAAGGGCCCATCCTCCTCCTGACGCCCGTGGTCCGCCAAGACGTCCGTCCACGAAGACGGCCGAGCCCCCTGCTCGGACCTGGAGCCACGCGATGAACAAGCCCACCGGCCCCCTCGACCCTACCGCCATCCCCACCGGCGAGCGCCCCGGCTCCCGGAAGGTCTACCAGGCGGGCGAGCGCTGGCCCGACATCCGCGTGCCCTTCCGCGAGGTGGCCGTGCACCCGAGCGCCGGCGAGCCCGCGCTCACCCTCTACGACCCCTCCGGCCCCTACACCGACCCGGCCGTGACCATCGACATCGACAAGGGCCTGCCGCGCACCCGCGAGCCCTGGGTAGTCTCCCGCGGCGACGTCGAGATCGTCGAGACCCCGCGGGAGGTGAAGCCCGAGGACAACGGCTTCGCCTCGGGCGCGGGCCTCGCGCCGCAGTTCACCGCGCCGCGCCGCGTCTATCGCGCCAGGGCCGGGGCCGGCGTCACCCAGCTCGACTACGCCCGCCGGGGGATCGTCACCCCCGAGATGGAATATGTCGCCATCCGCGAGAACCTGCGCCGCAAGGCCTCCGATCCGTTCATCAAGGACGGCGAGAGCTTCGGCGCCGAGATCCCCGACTTCGTGACGCCCGAGTTCGTCCGCGACGAGGTGGCCCGCGGCCGCGCCATCATCCCGGCCAACATCAACCACACCGAGCTGGAGCCGATGGCCATCGGCCGGAACTTCCTGGTCAAGGTCAACGCCAACATCGGCAACTCGGCCGTGCTCTCCACGGTCGCCGACGAGGTCGACAAGCTGGTCTGGTCGATCCGCTGGGGCGCCGACACGGTCATGGACCTCTCCACCGGCCGCAACATCCACAACATCCGCGACTGGATCGTCCGCAACAGCCCGGTGCCGATCGGCACCGTGCCGATCTACCAGGCGCTGGAGAAGGTGAACGGCATTGCCGAGGACCTGACCTGGGAGGTGTTCCGCGACACCCTGATCGAACAGGCCGAGCAGGGGGTGGACTACTTCACCATCCACGCCGGCGTGCGGCTTCCGTTCATCCCGCTGACGGCGAAGCGGGTCACCGGCATCGTCAGCCGCGGCGGCTCGATCATGGCCAAGTGGTGCCTCGCCCACCACCGCGAGAACTTCCTCTACGAGCGGTTCGAAGAGATCTGCGAGATCATGCGGGCCTACGACGTCTCGTTCTCGCTGGGCGACGGCCTGCGTCCCGGCTCCATCGCCGACGCCAACGACGAGGCCCAGTTCGCCGAGCTGCGCACCCTGGGCGAGCTCACCAAGGTCGCCTGGAAACACGGTGTCCAGGTGATGATCGAGGGCCCCGGCCACGTGCCGATGCACAAGATCAAGGCCAACATGGACGAGCAGCTCAAGCACTGCCACGAGGCGCCGTTCTACACGCTCGGCCCGCTCACCACCGACGTCGCCCCCGGCTACGACCACATCACCTCGGCCATCGGCGCGGCGATGATCGGCTGGTTCGGCACGGCCATGCTCTGCTACGTGACGCCCAAGGAGCACCTCGGCCTGCCCGACCGCGACGACGTCAAGCAAGGCGTCATCGCCTACAAGATCGCCGCCCACGCCGCCGACCTCGCCAAGGGCCACCCCACCGCCCGGGCCTGGGACGACGCCCTGTCCCGCGCCCGCTTCGAGTTCCGCTGGGAGGACCAGTTCAACCTCGGCCTCGATCCGGAGACGGCGCGCGAGTTCCACGACGAGACCCTGCCGAAGGAGGCGATGAAGACCGCCCACTTCTGCTCGATGTGCGGGCCTAAGTTCTGCTCGATGAAGATCAGCCAGGACATCCGCGACGCCGCCCGCCAGCAGAACGAGGTGGCCTCGGGCATGGACGAGATGGCGAAGAAGTTCCGCGACACCGGTGGCGAGATCCTCGTTCCGGTGACTGCGGCCGAATAGCCGCGCCCCTGGCGCCCGACCCGCCGGAACCCTAGCTTTGGGGTCCGGCGGAGGGCGCGATGAACAGCGCGACGAAGAACAGAACCCACTGGGAAAAGGTCTATCGGTCCAAGGCGCCGGACGAGGTGAGCTGGTACCGGCCTCACCTCGACCTCTCGCTGAAGATCATCGAGGACGCCGCGCCCGATCGCGCCAGCGCTGTCATCGACGTGGGCGGCGGCGAGGCGACCCTGGTCGACGACCTGCTCGCCCGCGGCTATCGAGACGTGACGGTGCTCGACATCTCCCAGGTGGCGCTCGATGTGGCCCGCAAGCGGCTCGGTGCGGCCGGCGCGTCGGTACGCTGGATCGCCGGCGACATCACCAAGGTCCCGCTCGAGACGGCCCGTTACGACGTCTGGCACGACCGCGCCGTCTTCCACTTCCTGACCCGGCCCGAGGACCGGGTGGCCTACGTCCGCCAGGTCGCCCGCGCGGTGAAGCCCCGCGGCCTCGTCATCGTCGCAACCTTCGGCCCGGAGGGGCCGGAGAAGTGCAGCGGCCTCGACGTCGTCCGCTATGACGCCGCCGGGCTGCACGGCGAGTTCGGCCCGAAGTTCCGCCTCCTCGACAGCGTCACCGAACGCCACGAGACCCCGTGGGGCGCGCCGCAGCAGTTCGTCTACTGCTTCTGCCGGGTGGAATAGGCCCAGGCGCGGAGGCGTGGGTCCGCACCGCCGCCCTCACGCCTCCGAATAGATCACCAGCCTCAGCCCCGGATCGTCGTTGGCCTGGAAGGTGGCGTAGCGCAGCCGCAGCGCCCCCTTGCGCGGATGGCTCAGCGCCTTCTGCCCTGCCACCGGGTCGCGCAGCTCGTGCGCCTCCCACCAGCCGGCGAATTCGGGGCAGCCGGCCCGCAGCCGCTCGATCAGGCTCGTGAAGGCCGGATCGCCGGCCCACAGGTCGTGGCTCGTCCGGAACTGGGCGACCATCCGCTCGGCCTCCTCGGCCCAGCCGGCCCCGAACAGGTCGCGCGTCTTGGGATTGGTCAGGACCAGGATCAGGGTGTTGCGGTCGTCCTCCGGCACACGGTCGAAGGCGAAGACCTCCGCGGCCGCCGCGTTCCAGGCCAGCACGTCCCAGCGCCGGCCGGTGATATAGGCCGGCAGGTTCAGCGCCTCCACGGTCCGCCGAAGGCCGTCGGGAACGACCTCGCGCACGAACGGCCGCCGCTCGGCGTGGCGCGTCAGGGCGCGCAGGTGCGCCTGCTCCACCGGATTGAGCCGCAGGGCCCGCGCCAGGGCCTCGACCGTGGTCGCCGACGGGCTGACCGCGCGGCCCTGCTCCAGGCGGATGTACCAGTCGACGCCGATCCCGGCGAGCTGGGCCACCTCCTCGCGGCGCAGGCCGGGCGTGCGCCGCCGCCGTCCGGCCGGCAGGCCGACCGTCTCCGGCGACAGCCGCTCGCGGCGAGAGCGCAGGAAGTCGCCGACTTCGGAGTTCGCAGGCTTGTCCAAGCTCGCTCCTGGCAGGTAGTCACAGTCCCAGGATAATGCCAGGCCTGAATGCGCTCCGCCAGCCGTGCGAAAGCTGGGCTCCCAACCAAGGAGCCCTGCATGAGAGCCGCCGTCCTCGAAGTGTTCGGATCCCCGCTCGTCCTCCAGGACCTGCCCGCCCCTTCGGCCGGTCCCGGCGGCGTGGTCGTCGACGTCGTGGCCGCAGGGGTGCTGCCCTACATGGGCGAGGTGCTGAGCGGCGAGCGCCAGTACCTTATGAGCCTGCCGATGGTGCCCGGCGCTGGCGGGGTCGGCCGCGTCCGCGCTCTCGGGGCCGACGCCACCCGGCTGCAGGTCGGCGACTGGGTGCTCTGCGATCCCACCATCCGCGCCCGCGACGACGCCCTCGCGCCCGACATCACCCTTCTCGGCCTCAGCGCCCGCGGCGAGGGCGGGCTGAAGCTGCAGCAGCACTACCGCCACGGCTCCTGGGCCGAGCAGATGCTGGTCCCGACCGAGAACGTCTTCCCCCTCGGGGACATCGATCCCGCCGACGCCGGCCGGTGGTGCGCCCTCAGCCTCGCCCTGGTTCCCTACGGCGGGCTCCTGGCGATCGACTTCCGGCCGGGCGAAACCCTGCTGGTCAGCGGCGCCACCGGCAATTTCGGCAGCGCCGGCGTGGCGGTGGCCCTCGCCATGGGCGCAGCCTGCGTCGTCGCGCCCGGCCGTAACACGGCCGTGCTGCAGGATCTGGAGCGCCGCTTCGGCGCTCGGGTGCGCACCGTCGCCCTGACGGGCGATCCGGCCGAGGACACCCGCCGGATGCAGGCCGCCGCCCCAGGGCCGATCGACGCCGTGCTCGACCTCCTGCCGCCCGAGGCTCCCGCTTCGGCGGTCCGCGCCGCGGCCATGGCCGTGCGCGAATACGGCCGCGTCGTGCTGATGGGCGGGGTCGGCATGCTGGGCGGCGAGGACTTCGCCCTCCCGTATCCCTGGCTGATGCGCAACAACGTCACCGTGAAGGGGCAGTGGATGTATCCGCCCGCCGCCAACGTCTCCTTGATCAACCTGGTCCGCTCGGGCGTCCTCGACCTGGCGATGATCGAGACCACCGCCTTCCCCCTCGATCGGGCCAACGAGGCCGTCGCCCACGCCGCCGCCACCGGCGGCCGCTTCCGGCGCACCGTGATCTGCCCGTGAGGACGGCGGGGCCGCGTCGCGCCGCACTGGCGGCCAGGCGCCTATGGGTCTAGGATGGGGCATCATCGGCCGATGCGATCAGGCGCCGATGGCAGAGAGACTCCCGTGCTCCCGCCTGCACAGGCAGTTTCCATGTCCGACAAGATTCATCCCATCGCCAGCCACCCGAGCTTCGACGCGCGGGCCGACCGAGCCGCCATGGACCTCGCTCGCGGCGAGGTCGTCGCGCGGGCCCACCGCGACATGGTCGACCAGCGGCAGCCGCCTCCGGCGAACGACCGGGACCCCGAGGCGGCCTGAGGGTGTTGGTGACGACAGCATGAAGAGATATTTCTTCCACATCAGCTACGGCGACGAATTCCCGGACCGCGAAGGCACTAGCCTCCCCGATCTCAAGTCGGCCCGACGCAATGCCATGGAGCTCCTCGGCCGGATGCTCGTCGACGAGAGCGACAGCTTCTGGGACAAGCCGAACATCCTGGTCACGGTCGCCGACGCCGACGGGCTCGTGCTCTGGACGGTGGAGACCATCGGCCTGGCCTCCACCGCGGTCGGTAAGCGGGCCTAGCCGCAGCGGACGCGTCCATGCTCTCCCCAGCACCGGCGCTCAGGCCCGGCGGGGTCTATGCCGGCCTCGACCTGTCGGCCGTCGACTTCGCCGAGCGCGACCTCTCCGACATCGCCCTGTCCGACTGCACCCTGACCGACGCCCAGCTCTCCTCGGTCATCTTCCAGGGCGCGCGGTTCACCGGCTGCCGGCTGGTGCGCTGCCGCTTCGCCCACGCCGACCTGCGCGAGGCGGTGTTCGAGCGCTGCTCCTTCGCTGATCCGGACAGCCATTCGGGCGTCGACTTCGCCTTCTCGCATATCGACGAGGCGCGCTTCGTCGCCTGCGACCTCTCCTTCGCCGACATCGACCGCTCCAGCCTGTGGAACGTCGCCTTCGAGGGCTGCAATCTGCGCGGCGCGCGCTTCCACCGGGCCGACTTCGCCCGCGCCTTCGGCAAGCAGGTGCGCGCCGCCGCCCGCTTCAAGGACTGCAACCTCGAGCTCGCCGACCTCTCCGAGGCGCGGCTGAACGGCTGCGAACTGGCCGGCTGCTCGCTGCGCGAGGCGGACCTGCAGGGCGCGGATTTCGAGAACGCCGACCTCACCGGGGTCGACCTCTTCCAGGCCCTGACCGCGGGCGCGAAGCTCGCCGGGGCCGACCTGCGCGGCGCCGAGCTCTCAGGCCTCGACCTGAACGCCCTTCACAGCTTTTCGGGAATGAAGATCACCGCCGCCCAGCAGCACGTGCTGCTCGCCGGGCTCGGTGTCGACGTCAGCCCGGATTAGTCGCGGGTCTGCTTGACCTTGGCCTTGACCGGCGCCGGCCAGACCCGCACGGCCACCGCCACGGTGACCGAGCCCAGCACGGCCGCCGCCGCGCCGACCCACTGCGCCTGGCTCATGCCCAGCGAAGCGTAGTGTCCCGCCATGCCGCCGGAAATGAACACCATGGCGGCCGAGCTCCACTCGGCGAGATCCTTCTTGCTGACCATGATCGGGCGGCCCCTTCGATACGCAACGGACAGGGGCCGCAGATACGAAAATCGGCCCGCGCCTGCGATGCGACACGGGCGCGCATTGGGCAAGTCAAATGACGCGCAAAGAAAAGGGCGGCCTCCGCAAAGGCCGCCCTTTTCCGCGTTCTGGCCCAGCCTCAGCTTACTGCGGCGGGGTGGTGGCCGCGGCGGCCGGCGGGCTCGCCGTGGTGGCCGCATCCGGCGCCGCGTCGACCGGCGGCGTGGTGGTCGCGACCGGCGGCGTGCTGGCGCCCGGAGCGCTGGTCACGGGAGCGCTGGTCACGGGAGCGCTGGTGACCGGAGCCGGCGGGGTCGCCGTCATCGGCGCGGCCGTGACGCTGGTGTTGACGCCGGCGCCGGTGGCGCTGGGCGCGGTCACAGAGCGCTCGGGGCTGGCGGTGCTGCGGGCGGTGGCGCTGTGCGTGCGCACCGGCGCCGTCCGCGTCGTCGTGGTCCGGGTGGTCGTGGTGGTGGCCGCCGCCGCCGGCGCCGAGGGCGTCGTCGAGGGCGTCATGGCCGCCTGGGCCGCGGCGCTGGCCGGCGGGGTCGTCGCGGCCATGGTCGTCGAGGCGCTGGTGTTGGCGCCGGTCGCCTCAGGCGCGGTCGCGATCGCGGTGGCCGGGGCGCCGCCGGGCGTCAGGGTGGTGTCGTTCGGACGCGTGGCGTACCAGCCGGCCGCGGCCAGGGCGGCCAGGGCGATCAGGCCGCCGCCGATCGCCATCGGGGCCATGGAGCGCTCGCGTCGCACCGTGGTCCGCGGCGCCACGAACGGCGCGTCGTTGGGCAGCACCTCGTCTTCGCGCAGCGTGCGGGCGCGGCCCGTGGTGGCCCTGTCGCCCATCGTGTCGCCCATCGCATCGCCGGTAGCGGGCTTGCTGGTCACCGGGTCGCTGGCCACGCGGCGGGCGCGGGCGGCGCCGCGGCGCTTGCCGCCGCGCTCCCAGATCGGGGTGCCAGGGAACATGGTGGTGTCGGAGTCGGCAGCGTCGGCGCCGCTCGTCCGGGTGTAGTCAACGGACATTCGGATGTCCCTCCAAGGATAATGTCGCTCAAGCTCAAACGGTCAGGCAGGCAGAGGGTTCCGCACTTATACAAGCCTGGCTTGGGCGGGGAGGGGATCTATAGCGAAGATTTTCCGACAGTCGCCCCGCAGTCCGCGGGTGTTATTGCGCAAATACAATCAAGAAGGACTGTCGACTGTTCCGGTCGCGGCGAAATTCTGGCGAAGCCTGCCGATTTCCTGCCTTATTCTACGGTCCCGCCTGCAGGCCGCCGCCGCCCCGCCATTAACCTTACGGTTGCTCCTCCAGTGCTCTGTGGCCCTGCGTCCCGGTGGGTGTGACCAAAGGCGTGGCGCAGCTCGGCTTGACCGCCGACGCTCCGCGCCGCCAAGCTCGGGTCCAGGTCGGAGGATGGGATGAGGTTCAAGGCCAGGCTCCAGCGGGAGTGGCGCTTCCTGCGCGGCCTGACCCGCACGCTCGGCCGTGTGAAGTCCATCGCGTCCGACTCGCCCAACCTGATCTGCGACGACCTGCAGGCCGCGGTCGACAGGTGGCGCGAGCGCCCGGCGCTCAGCTTCGAGGGGCGCACCCTCACCTATGGCGAGATGGACGCCATCGCCAACCGCTTCGCCCACTGGGGCAAGGGCCAGAACCTGCGCCGCGGCCAGGTGGTGGCGCTCTTCATGCCCAACCGGCTCGAGTACTTCTGCATCTGGTACGGCCTGTCGAAGATCGGCGTCGTCACCGCCCTGATCAACAACCAGCTCGCCGGCGCCCCGCTCGCCCACTGCCTCAACATCTCCGGCGCCGCCCACGTCATCGTCGACGCCGAGACCTCGCCGGTCTTCGAGGCCGCCAAGGCCCTGGTGGAGAAGCCGCTCCAGCAGTGGGTGCTCGGCCCCGCCCACGGCGACCAGCGCGACCTCCTGCAGGCGCTGAAGAGCTGCAGCCAGCTGCCGCCCGACCGCATCGTCCGCGAGGACATGAAGGCCCGCGACACGGCCCTCTTCATCTTCACCTCGGGCACGACGGGCCTGCCCAAGGCGGCGCGCATCACCCACGTGCGGGCGCAGCTCTACATGCGCGGCTTCGCCGGCGCGACCGACGCCCGCGCCTCAGACCGGATCTACGTCGCCCTGCCGCTCTACCACGCCACCGGCGGCCTCTGCGCCCTGGGCGCGGCCCTGCTCAACGGCGGCTCGGTGGTGCTCAGGAAGCGCTTCTCCGCCGGCCACTTCTGGGAGGAGGTGGTGGCCGAGGGCTGCACCATGTTCGTCTACATCGGCGAGCTCTGCCGCTACCTCGTCAACCACCCGAGCGTCGAGGACGAGACCCGCCACAAGATCCGCCTGGCGTTCGGCAACGGCCTTCGGCCCGACATCTGGCCGGTGATGAAGCAGCGCTTCCGCATCCCGGACATCCTGGAGTTCTACGGCTCCACCGAGGGCAACGTCTCGCTGTTCAACTTCGACGGCCGCGAGGGCGCCGTCGGCCGCGCGCCCAAGTGGCTGCGCAGCCGCTTCAACATCCGCCTCGTCCAGTTCGACGTCGAGGCCGAGGCGCCGGTCCGCGGGACCGACGGCTTCTGCATCGAGGCCCGGCCCGGCGAGATCGGCGAATGCGTCGGCCGGATCGGCGGCGACGCCCGGGCCGAATACGCCGGCTACGTCGACAAGGCCGCCTCCGAGAAGAAAGTCCTGCGCGACGTCTTCGAGAAGGGCGACGCCTTCTTCGCCACCGGCGACCTCATGCGCCAGGACGCCGACGGCTACCTCTATTTCGTCGACCGCATCGGCGACACCTTCCGCTGGAAAGGCGAGAACGTCTCCACCAACGAGGTCGCCGAGCGCGTCCAGGCGATCCCTGGGGTGCGCGAAGCCAACGTCTACGGCGTCGCCGTCTCCGGCGCCGAGGGCCGCGCCGGCATGGCCGCCCTGGTGGTCGGGCCCGAGTTCGACATCAAGGCCTTCGGCGAGGCGGTCGGGCGCGAGCTGCCGCCCTTCGCCCAGCCGCTGTTCGTGCGCATCCTGCCGGCGATGGAGACCACCGGCACCTTCAAGCTGCGCAAGATGGACCTCATCGCCGACGGCTACGATCCGGCGAAGATCAAGGGACCGCTCTACTTCCACGACCCGAAGAAGGGCTACGTGAAGCTGACGAAGCTCGGCTACGAGAAGATCGCCGGCGGCCTGGTGAAGCTCTAGGCCGCCCGCTCGGCGACGCGGCCCCGCGCCTCCCAGCGCGCCGCCGCCCGCCGGTCGTAGTCCTCGCCCAGGGCCAGCAGCGCCGCCGCGCCGTCGCCGCGGAACGCCGGGCCGTGCATCAGGGCCAGCGTCGTCGGCTTCAGCGCCGCCAGCCGCCGGATCGTCGCCCCCATGTCCGGGTTCAGGGCCGAGTAGCCGACGATGTCCTCCGAGGCGATCGCCGGGCCGACGATGTCGCCCTCGGTCAGGGCCGCGCGGTCGCCGTGCTGGGTGAACAGGTCGCCGCACATCAGCGTGCCGGTGGATTCCTCGAACAGCACCCCGGCCTCCCAGCCGTGCGGCGTGTGCGGGGTGTCGATGTAGCGGACGCGCTTGCCGTTCCCGAGCTCGATCGTCCCGCCGTCGTCGAGCGCCCGCGGCATGCGGTCGGCGACGTCGTTCAGCGACACGTTGCAGGCGGTGTGGCCGTGCGCCACCAGGGCGTCCGGCGCCGTCGCCAGCCACTCGTTCATCGCGCCGCACTCGTCGGCCTCGAAGTGGCCGAAGGTGATCCAGCGCAGCCGCTCGGGCGCGATCACCCGCCCCACCGCCTCGCGCAGCGCCGGGAACATGCGCCGCAGCCCGGTGTGGAACAGCAGGGGCTCCTCGCCGAGCACGAGAAACTGGTTGAAGGTCAGGCCGGCGGGGGCGTCGATCTCCGGCACGAAGGTCGAGAAGCGGAAGACGCCGTCGGCGATCTCGGTCAGGCGGGTGTCCATGGAAGGCTCCGGGGTGTTGAGGCCAGAAGGAGGTGTTCGCCGCGGACGGGGTCCCGGCGTTGCTGGACGCGGAAAATCACTATACATCGGCGTCTATTGAATTCTGGAGCGCACGTCAATATCAATGGACGTGCGTGTGTGGTGAAATTAATTCCGATGGCCCGCAGCTACACCCTCAAGAAGCGCGCCGAGCAGCAGGCCGACACCCGCCGTCGCATCGTCGAGGCGGCCGTGGACCTGCACAGCACCGTCGGGCCGGCGGCCACCACCATCAGCATGATCGCCGACCGCGCCGGGGTTCAGCGCCAGACCTTCTACGCCCACTTCCCGGACGACCGGGCCCTGGCCATGGCCTGCTCGGGCCTGGCGTTCGAGCGCGACCCGCTGCCGGCGCTGGAGCCGCTCCTGGCGCTCGCCCCCGGCGCCGCCCGGCTGGAGGAGGGGCTGTCGCGCCTCTACGGCTGGTATGAGCGCAACGCCCAGCTCACCGCCTGCGTCCTGCGCGACGCCGAGCACCATGTCCTGACGCGCGAGATCGCCGACCTGCGCTTCGGCCCGCCGATGAGCGCCTACCGCGCCGCCCTGGCGGAGGGCCTCGCCGCCCACCGCGGCCCGCTGCTCGACCTCGCCATGAGCTATCATAGCTGGCGCACCCTCACCGCCGAGGCGGGCCTGACCACCCCGCAGGCCGCCGCCCTCATGACGCGCACCCTCGCCGGCTAGCCTCCGCGCATCCGCCCGTCCAAGGCGCCGCCGCGCGCCCCGTTGCCCGCCGGCTTCGCGCCCGCCACAGTGCGCGCCCCACGTTCCGCCCGATGTCCCGAAGGAGCCCGCCCCGCCATGAGCAGCCGTCACCTGGTCGATCCCCAGCTCCTGCCGCTGCTCGAGACCATCCCGCCGCTGAACCTCTCGGCCCAGTCCCTGCCGGCCATGCGCGCCCGGCCGGTGATGTTCCAGGTGAACCCCAAGGATCTCGAGGCCACCGAGCAGGAGATCCGCACCGTTCCGGGCCCGGCCGGCGCGCCGGACGTCGAGGTGCTCGTCTACCGCCCCCGCGGCGCCGCCGGCCCGCTGCCCTGCATCCTGCACATCCACGGCGGCGGCTACGTCGCCGGTGACGCCCGCGGCAACGAGGCGACCCACCGCTCGATGGTCGCCGACCTCGGCTGCGCCATCGTCTCGGTGAACTACCGCCTGGCGCCGGAGACCGTCTTCCCGGGCGCGGTGGAGGACTGCTACGCCGCTCTCGCCTGGATCATGGGCGAGGCCTCCGCCCTCGGCTTCGACCCCGCCCGCGTCGGCGTGATGGGCGAGAGCGCCGGCGGCGGCCTGGCCGCGGCCCTCGCGCTCCTCGCGCGCGACCGGGGCGAGCACGCGCTCGCCTTCCAGCACCTCATCTATCCGATGATCGACGACCGCACCTGCGTCGCCGCCGAGCCGCACCCCTACGTCGGCGAGTTCGTCTGGACGCCGCAGGCCAACCGCTTCGGCTGGACCAGCCTGCTGGGGCAGGCGCCTGGCGGCCCGGATGTCTCGCCCTACGCCGCCGCCGCCCGCGCGAGCGACCTCTCGCGCCTGCCGCCGACCTACATCGCCACCGGCGCCCTCGACCTCTTCGTGGAGGAGAACCTCGAGTACGCCCGCCGCCTGATCCGCGCCGGGGTGCCGACCGAGCTGCACGTCTATCCGGGCGCCTTCCACGGTTTCCAGTGGGCGGCCCAGTCCGACGTCGCCCGCCAGGCCGCCCGCGACACCCGCGCGGCGCTGAAGAAGGGCCTGGCCTAGGCCCCCGCCGGCTCCGGCCAGCCGATCGAGGGGGCGTGGCCGCGGAAGTTGCGCAGCCACCAGCCCCAGTCTTCCGGCACCAGGCCGAAGGGGTCCTCACGGCCGAGCTCGCGGGCCGCCCACACCGGCCAGTGCGGATTGGCGAGCGCCGGCCGGCCGAGCAGCACCAGATCGATCTTCTCCTCGCGGATGGCCCGGTCGGCCACCTGCGGCAGGCCGAGGTTCCAGCTCACCCCCACCGGTATGCCGACCTCGGCGCGCACCCGCGCCCCGCGCTCGACCATGAAGGCCACGTCGTTGAACGGCCGCCGCTGCAGCTCGGGCGTGTTGAGGCCAAGGCTCAGGTCGGCGATGTCGAGCCCGTGCGCCTTCATCCGCCGCACCGCCTCGAGCGCCTCCTCGAAATGCACGCCCTCCTCGTGCAGGTCGTCGACCCCGAGCCGCATGGAGAGAGGCAGCCGCTCGGGCCAGACCTCGCGCACCGCGTCCAGCGCTTCGATGTGGAAGCGCATGCGGTTATCCAGGCTGCCGCCGTAGGCGTCGGTCCGCCGGTTGGCGATCGGCGAGAAGAAGCTGGCGCCGAGGTAGCCGTGGGCGAAGTGCAGCTCCAGCCATTCGAACCCCGCCTCCAGCGCCCGCTGGGCGGCGTCGCGATAGGCCCGGTGAATCTGGCCGATCTCCTCGACCGTCAGGGCGTGCACCCGCTCGTTCGCCTTGCCGCCGTAGGCCACGTCGGAAGGACCCGACACCTGCCAGCCGTCCGGGTGATCCGGGGAAAGCTGGGCGCCGCCTTCCCAGGGCTTCTGCTCGCTGCCCTTGCGCCCGGTGTGGCCGAGCTGGGCCGCCGGCGTCGCCCCCATGTCCTTGACGATGGCGGTGACCCGGGCGAGGCCCTCGATCTGCGCGTCGTCGTAGATGCCCGCGCAGCTCGCGCTCGTGCGTCCGTCCGGGGTGATCGCCAGCTGCTCGGGGAAGACGAGGCCGAACCCGCCGGCCGCCCGCGAGCCCATCAGCATCACGTGGAAGTCGTTCATCAGCCCGTCCCGCGAGCGGTACATCGTCATCGGCGACATGACGATGCGGTTGCGCAGGGTGACGTCCTTCAGCGCATAGGGGCTGAACAGGTCGGGCATGGGGGAACTCCTACTGGGGCGCGTGACCGCCTTGTCGCCTGCCAACGGGGTCCGTCATCGCAGCAACGCGGCGCCCTGGGAACTCGCCGGCTCCCCGGAACCGGCGCCGGGTTCATCCGTGGCTGAGCGGCAGCTCCACGTGGCACCTCAGTCCTTCGGGCGCGAAGTCCAGTTCGGCCGAGCCGCGCAGAGCCCCCTTGAGGCTGCGCTCGATGAGGCGCGAGCCGAACCCGCGCCGGCTGGGCGGGGTCACCCGCGGCCCGCCGCTCTCGGTCCAGTTCAGGATCAGCAGCGGCCTGTCGCCTCCGTCCATGCGGCCCCAGCACACCTCGACCAGGCCGTCGTCGCCCTTCAGCGCGCCGTACTTGGCGGCATTGGTCGCCAGCTCGTGGATCAGCAGGCCGAAGGCCAGGGCCTCGGCCGGCGCCAGGGCCACCTCCGGCCCGGCCAGGCGGTACCGCTCGGCCGCATAGGGCTTCAGCTCCACCAGCAGCACGTCGCGCAGCGCCGCCCCCTGCCAACTCGTGGCGGTGAGCAGGTCGTGGGTCGCCGACAACGCCATCAGGCGGCTCTCGAAAGCCTCGCGCACCGCGGCCACGTCGCCGCCGGAGCGCAGGGTCTGGGCGGCGATGGCCTGGACGGTGGAGAGGGTGTTCTTCACCCGGTGGTTCAGCTCGTCGAGCAGCAGCTTCTGGCGCCGCTCGGCCAGCACCCGGTCGGTAACGTCGCTGCCCTCGACGAACACGCCCCAGACCTCTCCGGTGGGGTCGCGCATCGGCTGGTAGATGAAGTCGAGGAAGCGCTCCTCGAGCGGCGCGCCCGGCTCGCGTTGCAGCATCACGCTCAAGGCCGAGCCGATGTACGGCTCGCCGCTCCGCATCACCTCGTGCAGCAGCCTGTCGAAGCCCTGGCCGGCGATCTCGGGCAGCGCCTCCAGCACCGGCCGGCCGATCACCGGGCGATGGCCGATGAGTTGCTGATAAGTGTTGTTGACCAGGCTGAAGATCAGGTCCGGCCCGCTTAGCACCGCCATGAAGCCGGGCGCCTGGGCGAACAGGTCGCGCAGGCTGCGGCTCTCCTCCAGTAGGTTCCGGTTGGCGCGCTCGACCTCCTGCGCCCGCTGCAGCAGCGTGGCTTCCCTGGGCGCCAGCGCCTCGGCGTCGCCACCGTACGCCATGGCCTTGAGACGCTGCAGGTCGGTGACGTCCACGGTGTTCTGGACGATGAAGCGCGTCCGGCCCTGCGCGTCGAGCAGCGGGGTGTGCGCCGCCGACCAGTAGCGCATCTCGAAACCGCCGCCGCGCGAGATGGGCAGCGGAATGGGGTAGGGGATCAGCGGGATGGAGTGCGGCTTGCCGGTCTCGATGACCTGCTCGAATGAGGCGCGCAGCCGGCGTCCGCCCTCGCCTGGATTGGGGAACAGTTCGAAGATCGGCCGGCCGATCAGTTCGTCGGCCCGCCGCTCGGTCACGGCGCAATAGGCGTCGTTGACGGCCACGTATCGCAGCTCGCGATCGAGCACCATGTAGGGGCTCGGGAGAACCTGGAAGAGGGCATGGAAATCCGGCTGGAGATCGCTGTCCGGGAGCGCCGGCGGCGCCAGCGCGTCGATTGACATAAGTTAGGACCCCCGGGACTGACCTACCTAAACGCCCGAGGGGTGCATGCGTTCCGTTCGGCCAGGCTAACAAAAGAGCTTGATCTTTGACAGTGCGCATGTTCTATTTTTGTTCTAATGAACGTTGACCTGCAAGATGGCCTGAGCCTGCTTTTCCAGCGTGGTCTGGAACTGGCGCTGCGCATCCAGCAGGACGCCATGGAAGCCGAGCAGCCGGAGACCCGCGCCAAGCTCGCCACCGCCTTCCACCGCATCTCCAGGTCCGTCCGTCAGACCGCCGCGCTGAAGCTGCGCCTCGAGCGCGAGGCCAAGCGCGCGGTCCGCGAGGACCAAGCGGCGGTCCGCGCCGACCGTGAGCGCCAGGTCGACCTGCGCAAGACCCGCATCAAGGCCCGGGTCGAAAAGCTCATCTGGACCGAGTACGAAGGCGAGGACGCCGACAGGCGCGAAAGCATCCTCGAGGACCTCCTCGACGCCGACGCCCTCGAAGACGACTTCCTCGACCTCTCCCCCGAAGCCGAGATCGCCAGGCTCTGCATGGACCTGGGCCTGCCTTCTCCCCCTGCGGGAGAAGGTGGCGGGCGAAGCCCGACGGATGAGGGGTCGATGATCCCTTCCACCGCCGCTCGAGACCGCGACGCCTTCGACGCCGCCCCCCTTCTCCCGCAAGGGGAGAAGGACGACTCCGGCTGACCCGAGCCGCCACGCGCGCTCAACACCACGAAACCCCGAACCCCGCGCAGCTCGACCGACCTGCGCCGCGCCTGCGCGCGCCCAGCGCTTTCGCGCCTTTCGTGGTCCACTGGAGAGGTCCAACCTCGCCGCGCCCGCGCGCCGCTCTCCCGGCGGCGGCGAAGCGGCCTATATTGCCCCCATGCTCGACACCCCCGCCGACAGCCTGAAGGGCGCGGCCCTCATCAAGGACGAAGTCAAACGGCTGCCGGACAAGCCGGGGGTCTATCGCATGTACGGCGAGGGCGGCGAGGTGCTCTACGTGGGCAAGGCGCGCTCGCTGAAGAAGCGCGTCGTCCAGTACGCCCAGGGCCGCTTCCACACCCAGCGCATCGCCCACATGGTCGACCTGACGCGGGCCATGGAGTTCGTGGTCACCCGCACCGAGACGGACGCCCTGCTGCTCGAGATCAACCTCATCAAGCAACTCAAGCCGCGCTTCAACGTCCTGCTGCGCGACGACAAGTCGTTCCCCGAGATCCTCATCCGCCGCGACCACGAGGCGCCCCAGCTCAAGAAGCACCGCGGCGCCCATTCGATCCCTGGCGACTACTATGGTCCCTTCGCCTCGGCCTGGGCGGTCAACCGCACGCTCAACACCCTGCAGAAGGCCTTCCTCCTGCGCTCGTGCACGGACAGCGTCTACGAGACCCGCACACGGCCCTGCATGCTGCACCAGATCCGCCGGTGCGCCGCGCCCTGCACCGGGCTCATCGAGCTCGACGACTACAAGGGGCTCGTCGACCAGGCCGAGCTCTTCCTGCGCGGCAAGAGCCGGGCGGTGATGGCCAGGATGGCCGAGGAGATGCAGGCCGCCGCCGAGGACCTGGAGTTCGAGCGCGCCGCGCGCCTGCGCGACCGCATCCGGGCGCTCGCCTCCATCGCCCAGGAGACCCAGATCAATCCGGAGACGGTGGACGAGGCCGATGTCTTCGCCCTCCATGCCGAGGGCGGCCAGGCCTGCGTCCAGGTGTTCTTCTTCCGCGCCGGCCAGAACTGGGGCAACCGCGCCTACTTCCCGCGCATCGACAAGTCGGACGAGGACCCGGACGTGATGAGCGCCTTCCTCGGCCAGTTCTACGACGACAAGCCGATCCCCAAGCTCATCCTCCTCAACGTCGAGCCCACCGATCGCGAACTCCTCGCCGAGGCGTTCTGCGTCAAGGGCGGCCGCAAGGTGGAGATCCTCCGGCCGCAGCGCGGCGAGAAGCGCGAGCTCGTCGACCACGCCCTGATCAACGCCCGCGAGGCGCTCGGCCGGAAGATGGCCGAGAGCTCGGCCCAGTCGAAGCTGCTGAACGGGGTGGCCGAGGCCTTCGGCCTGGAGGCGCCGCCCGAGCGCATCGAGGTCTACGACAACAGCCACATCATGGGGACCAACGCCGTCGGCGGCATGATCGTCGCCGGCCCCGAGGGCTTCCAGAAGAGCCAGTACCGCAAGTTCAACATCCGCTCGACCGACATCACCCCGGGCGACGACTTCGGGATGATGAAGGAGGTGCTACGCCGCCGCTTCGGCCGCCTGGTGAAGGAAGAGGAGGAGGGCCAGGACGCGGTGCGTCCCGACCTGGTGCTGATCGACGGCGGCATGGGCCAGGTGGGCGTGGTCATGGAGATCATGGCCGACCTCGGGGTCGACGACATCCCGGTGGTGGGCGTCGCCAAGGGTCCCGACCGCGACGCCGGCCTCGAGCGCTTCTTCATCCCCGGTAAGCCCTACTTCATGCTCGAGCCCAAGAGCCCGGTGCTCTACTACCTCCAGCGGCTGCGCGACGAGGCCCACCGCTTCGCCATCGGCAGCCACCGCACCCGCCGCTCCATGGACCTCAAGAAGAACCCGCTCGACGAGATCGACGGGGTTGGCCCCGGCCGCAAGCGCGCCCTGCTCCACGCCTTCGGTTCAGCCCGCGGCGTCGCCCGCGCCTCGGTGGACGACCTCGCCAAGGTCGAAGGCGTCTCCGAAGCCCTCGCCCAGCGCATCCACGACTTCTTCCGCAAGACCTAGCTTGGCCTTAAACCGGGTGGCTTGAGGAACCCCGCGCCCGGCGCGCACGCTCAGGACGAAGCATGAAGCACCTGCCGAACATCCTGACGTCGATGCGCCTGGTCCTGGCGCTGTTCATGTTCATCGCCCTGGCGGCGGCGGCCGGCGACGTGCCTGGCCTGTCGAACTCGATTTCGCCGGAGGCTCAGTTCGCTCTCCAGCGCTGGGCCGTCTACGCCTTCGTGGTCGCGGCGGTGACCGACTTCTTCGACGGCTGGCTGGCCCGCAGGCTCAACGCCACCTCGGTGTGGGGCGCGATTCTCGACCCGATCGGCGACAAGGTGCTGGTCTGCGGCGCGGTGCTCGGCCTCCTGGCCCTCGGGCCCCAGCCGATGGTCGTCCTGCCGGCCGGCCTCATCCTGTTCCGCGAGTTCACCGTCTCGGCCCTGCGCGAGGTCGGCGCCGGCAAGGGCGTGAAGCTGCCCGTCACCATGCTCGCCAAGTGGAAGACCACTCTGCAGCTCACCGCCCTGGCGCTAGAACTGGTGATCGCCGGCTGGGGCGCCTTCAGCCTGCCCGACGATCCCGGCATTAGAGAGCCCGCGGCCTTGGCGGCGCACGGGCTCTTCTGGATCGCGGCCCTCGTCACCCTCATCACCGGCGCCCAGTACTGGGAGCAGACGCGGAAGGCGCTGACCTGAGGATTACTTACCGGGTGCGGGCGCCGGGCCGGTCGGCTTGCCGCTCGACCACTCCGTCTCCAGCGTGAAGTCCACCTGGTCGCCGACGCCCATGTTGGTCCCGGGGGCCGGGATCCCGGTCTTGATGCCGAAGTCGGAGCGGCGGAAGGCGCCGTGGCCGGCGAAGCCGATCCGGGCGCCGTCGTAGGCGTTGGCCGCATAGCCGCCGTTGAAGACCAGCTCCATGACCACCGGCTTGGTGACGCCGTGCAGGGTCAGGTCGCCGGTCACCCGGGCGGTGTTGGCGCCGGTCGGCTCGACCTTGGTCGACCGGTAGGTGATCTGCGGGAACTGGCCGGCGTCCAGCCAGTCCTTGCCGAGCAGGGTGTCCTTGAACCCGGCCGGCGGGACCGGGATCGACAGCGACTTCGGGTCGATGGTGGCGGTGACGCTGATCGCCTCCGGATGCGCCGGGTCGAAGGTCATCTGGCCGTCCATCTTGGTGAACTGGCCGCGGTAGTGGGAGAAGCCGAGGTGGCTGACGCGGAACACCATGGTCGAGTGGTGCGGGTCCATGGTGTAGGTCCCGGCCGGGGCGTTGGTCTGGCCGGGGGCTTCGGGCACGATCGGCTCGCCGATGCTCGGCGGCGAGGTCGGGGCGGCGGCCGGCGCGGGCGCCTTGGCCGCGGTGTTGGTGGCATTGCCGGTCTCGGATTTCGGCGAGCAGGCGGCCAGTGCGGCCAGAGCGCAGGCGGCGGTCAGCGTTCGTCTCATGGTGGTCCCCTAGTCTCCCATCAGGTCGGCGCGCCGGGCGAACGCCGGTCGGCCGCGACTCGCGAGGCGCCATCCTCCTCCAGGAAGGCGATCCGCGTCAGCCCCTCATCCGAGGCCCTCATCCCAGCGTCGTGCGATCAGCCGCTCGCGCCCTCCTTCAGGCGGTCGAGATGCGAGCGGATGTGGGCGGCCTCGGCCACGGTGTTGGCCAGGGCGATGGCCTGGTCGAAGGCGGTTCGCGCCTCGCCCGTCCGGCCGAGCTGCTCCAGCAGCGCGCCCTTGAGGCCATAGAAGTGGAAGTAGCCGCCGAGCGGCGCCTCCAGCGGCGCGATCAGCTCCAGCGCCGCCGCCGGCCCCTCGACCTTGCTCACCGCCACCGCCCGGTTGAGCGTGATCACCGGCGAGGGCTGCAGCCGCTCCAGCGCCAGGTACAGTCGCGCGATCTGCGCCCAGTCGGTGTCCGCGGGCGTGGCGGCGCGGGCATGCAGCGCCGCGACCGCCGCCTGGATCTGGTAGGCGCCGGGCTGTCGGTGGCGCATCGCCTTGTCGATCAGCGCCAGGCCCTCGTTGATCAGCTCGCGGTTCCAGAGGCTGCGGTCCTGATCGTCCAGCAGGACGACCGCGCCTTCGGCGTCGAACCGGGCCGGCGCGCGGCTGTGCTGCAGGACGAGCAGCGCGGTCAGGCCCATGACCTCGGGCTCGCTCGGGAACAGGCGCAGCAGCAGCCGCGCCAGGCGGATCGCCTCCTCGCAGAGCGGGATGCGCGCCGCGGCGTCCTTGGCGGCCGTCGAATAGCCCTCGTTGAACACGAGGTAGATCATCGCCGCGACGGCGGCGAGCCGCCGCTCGCGCTCCTCGGGCGAGGGCGTCTCGAACGGCGCCTCCCCCTGGCCGACGACCCGCTTGGCCCGGGTGATCCGCTGCTCCATCGCCGCTTCGGAGACCAGGAAGGCGCGGGCGATCTGCTTGACGGACAGGCCCGACACCACGCGCAGCGCCAGCGCGATCTGCTGGGTCGCCGGCAGCTTCGGATGGCAGCAGATGAACAGCAGCCGCAGGATGTCGTCGCGGTAGTGCGCCCCGTCTAGCCGCTCGGCCATCGGCGTCTCGACGTCGTCGAGGTCCGACAGCACCTCCTCGGAGGGCAGTTCGGTCTGCCGCGTGCGGCGGCGCGCCTGGTCGAGGGCGGCGTTGCGGCCGACCATGATCAGCCAGGCGGCCGGGTCGCGCGGCGGCCCGTTCTGCGGCCAGGCCTTCAGCGCCCGCAGGCAGGCGTCCTGATAGGCCTCCTCCGCCGTCTCCAGGTCGCGGAAGTAGCGCAGCAAGGCGCCGATCGCCTGGGGGCGGGCGGAGGTCAGCGCCGCGTCGATCCAGGCGAGGTCGGTCATTCAGGCAGGCTCCGCGGCGGTCGCGGCCACGTCGGCCGGGAAGTTGCCGGGCAGGAAGAGCCGGATCGGCCGGATCTCGTAGGCTCCGCCGGGATTGGCCTTGCCGAGGTCGCGCGCGATGCCGAGCGCCTCGTCGAGGCTGTCCACGTCGATGACGTAGAAGCCCAGAAGCTGCTCCTTGGTCTCGGCGAACGGGCCGTCGATCACCACCGGCGGGTCGGACTTGCGCAGGGTGGTCGCCGTCGTCGTCTGCATCAGGCGCAGCGAGGGGCCGAGCTTGCCGGCGTCCCGCAGCTTGGAGTGAACCTTCGACAGCGCGGCCATCACCGCGTCATCCTCCTCCTGGCTCCAGGAGAAGACCACGTCCTCGGCGTTGTAGCAGAGCAGGGCGTAGAGCATGGGGGCCTCCAATCCGATGACGAATGAGGCGCCGGCCGGCCGACAAGGCCAAGCGATTTTTCTATCGGAGGTTCAGCACTCGGCCAGGTTCACGGCCAGGCCGCCGAGCGAGGTTTCCTTGTAGATGGCGCTCATGTCCTCGCCGGTGCGCTTCATGGTGGCGATCACCTTGTCGAGGCTCACCGAGTGCTGGCCATCGCCCAGCAGCGCCAGACGCGCCGCGTCGATCGCCTTCACCGCGCCCATCGCGTTGCGCTCGATGCACGGGATCTGAACCAGACCGCCGATCGGATCGCAGGTGAGGCCGAGGTTGTGCTCCATGGCGATCTCGGCGGCGTTCTCGATCTGGGCGTTGGTGGCCCCGAGCGCGGCGGCGAGCCCGGCCGCAGCCATGGAGCAGGCCACCCCCACCTCGCCCTGGCAGCCGACCTCGGCGCCGGAGATCGAGGCGCGGGTCTTGTAGAGGGCGCCGATGGCGGCCGCGGTGAGCAGGAAGGTGCGGCGGCCCTCGGGCGTGCCGTTGTGGAACCGGTCATAGTAGCGCAGCACCGCCGGCAGCAGCCCGGCCGCGCCATTGGTCGGGGCGGTCACAACGCGCCCGCCGGCGGCGTTCTCCTCGTTCACCGCCAGGGCCCAGAGGTTCACCCAATCCAGCGCCGCGAGCGGGTCGGCGATCCGCTTGTCGGCGTCGCACATCAGATTGTGCAGCACCTGGCGCGCGCGCCGCTGGACCTTCAGCCCGCCGGGCAGCACGCCCTCGGTGCGCACGCCGCGCTCGATGCAGGCGAACATCGCGCCGATGATCTCGTCGAGACCCGCCACCACCTCGTCCTTGGGGCGGCGGGCCGTCTCGTTCGCCATGACCAGTTCGGCGATGGACAGATCGTTGGCCGCGGCCGTTTCGAGGAGCGCTGCGCCGGAGTCGAAGGGGTAGGGGACAGCGGCCCCCGCGTCCGCCGGCGCGTTCTGGCTCATCTCGTCCTCGTCGCGGACGAAGCCGCCGCCGATGGAGAAGAAGGTCCGCGCGGCGAGGCTGGCGCCCTCGGCGTCGAAAGTCTCGAACTTCAGGGCGTTGGGGTGCTGCGGCAGGCGCGCGCGCCCTTCCCAGAGGAGATCGCGCGCCTCGTCGAACGCGATCTCGTGGGCGCCGCCCAGCATCAGGCGCCCGCTCGTCCTGACCCCATCGACCGTCCGGTCGGCCTCGTCAGGATCGAGGCTGCGCGGCTCGAAGCCAGCCAGCCCGAGGATCACGGCCCGGTCGGTGGCGTGGCCGCGGCCGGTCAGGGCGAGGGAGGCGTAGAGCGTGGTCTCGACCCGCACGGTCCTGGCCAGGGCTCCGCTGGCTTCGAGTTGCGCCAGGAAACGGCAGGCCGCGGTCATCGGGCCCATGGTGTGCGAACTGGACGGTCCGATGCCCAGCTTGAAGAGGTCGAAGACGCTGACGGTCATACGCGCGCGGGTACTCTAGGACATCGGGTTGGCGGGCGGCGGCGGGTCGCCCGGCAGGGGGATCCATTCCTTGTCGTCGGCCACCGGCAGCTTCATGCGGCCGGCCCGCCAATCGGCCTTCGCCTGCTCGATCCGCTCCTTCGAGGAGGCGACGAAATTCCACTCGATGAGCCGAGGGCCCACCGGCTCGCCGCCGAGCAGCATGACGGTGGCCGGGGTCACCGCGGTGAAGAGAACGGGCTGACCGGCCTGGAAGACCAGCATC